>JAGCJH010000047.1 GCA_017648105.1 Tidjanibacter sp. | reverse complement strand
GCGGTTTTGGAGATCTACTTTGGGGTTCTTTTTAATTTCCATTATTGTGTGTATTTAATTGTTTTTCAAGCAGTTTGATGTCATTCCGAGGTGGGCTATGCCCATTTTACCCCAAAATGTACCTACAAATATATGAAGAAAAACCGAAAACAAAACACAAATCCCTTTTTTCTTTGAAAAAATATCGCTCTTTGCTCTTGTGGCAATGGGGCTGTGGTGACACCGAGGGGTGTGGGCGATGGATAAATATTGCCATTGGGGTGACAACTTTCAACTTTATTTCTTATCTTTGTGGGTAGCTCGTGCGGGTTTCCCGCAATTCCGATAGAAAAACAAACGAAAAATCACATAAGACTATGGATTACAACACGCTGCACAAAGCCCATCCCTGGCACGGCATAGACCCAGGTACTCCTGAGGAGGTACGTGCATTTATCGAGATTGTACCAACCGACACTGTGAAATATGAGGTCGATAAGGAGAGTGGTTATCTCTCGCTCGACAGACCCCAGAAATTCTCCAATACCGTACCCTCGCTCTACGGTTTCCTGCCCCGCACCTACTGCTCCACCCGTATGGCAGAACTTACAAATAAGGCGTTGGCGAGGTATGATGTGGAGGGCGACGGCGACCCTCTGGATATCTGCGTACTGACGGAGAAAGATGTGACTCACGGAGATATTTTGGTTTCGGCACGCCCCATTGGAGGTCTGCGCCTCTTGGATCACAATCAGGCGGACGATAAGATTATTGCTGTGCTGAAAAACGATGCTATTTATGGCGATATGACTGATATTGAGCAGCTTCCCACACGCATCGTTAGGCGACTTATCCACTACTTCACGACCTATAAAGATATCCCTGGCGAGAGTCATCAGCGTATGAAGTTCGTGAGCATCTATGGTCCCGATGTGGCACGAGATGTCATTGTGCGTTCGATGGAGGATTACAACAACTTGATGTCCTCCAAGTAGCGAGTATATCGTGGGTGAATGTGCCTTGTGGGTACTTTCGCACCAAAAAAATCAGAGAGCGAGTTCCTCATTTGCGAAAAGCAAACTGCGGACTCGCTCCTTATTTTTGTCCCCATTCCCATATCCAAACAAAGCGCCCCACCGACCGAGTGGCTGGTGGGGTGTCTTGTAGTTCGAGAAAGTTACAAATATGTTCCGTTCTTGTAGGTTAGCCACATATAGTAGCCCAAAATCAGTCCGCACAAAACAATTAAGCCGATGAATACCCCAATGGCGATGCGTTTTGGGCGTTTCATATCTTTGAGGCTTGTGAGCAGGAATGCCAATGTTCCGATGATGAATAGCGGCTCAATGATGCAGAAAAGCCACACATTGAGCGAAAGGTATGTAATGCCAATATCCTTTGACATATCAACCAATACCTGTATGCAATACTCGCCGAAATTATCCAGCGCAGGGTTTGAGAAAAATGACATAATCTATCTCCTTTAAGGTTATTCTTCATAAGTTCTTCCCGTAAAGCGGTCGGCTTCTTCTTCCGAGATATGGATAGACGAACCAAATATGTCTTTATTGAGGGATATTACTATCAACTGAAAAGCCTCGTCATCCACGACATTGTAATGTTGTTTCATACGGCACACAACCCCATACTTCTCGTTCTCGTAAACATCAAATTCGTAAAGACCTCCAAGCATTACCTCTTCGCCTCCTGCAACATCTTTGAACTTTGTCTTAATCGTGCCCTTGAAAATAAGTTTGTCGATATCTTGAATTGAGAAAACTCCATCAATCCATACATACTCGTCCTCGGTAGGTTCGGGACTCTCACAGAAGAGTTCGCCTGCACAAATATAGCAAATGCACTCATCGAACACTTGCCCAATTCTTGTGCTATCGGAGGGAATGTAAGCTGCTAATATCTCGTGCTTGCCAACAAAAAAATGCTTTAATGCCTCTTTGTTTTCCTCTGTAAGCAAGTAGCTATCCAACGCCTCATTGTACCATAGACTGTCGATGGGTATGCCCATATATGTTATCCCTGCGGTCTGCAATTCAGGGTCGTGCTTTCGATATATTTCGCCAATGTTGTATGTATAGTTAGGCGTTGGTGTTGGCTCCTCTTTGCCAACCCAACCCAACCAATACGCCACAGCAAAACCACCCAGCACAGCCGCAAGGGCAATTAGAAAGATTTTAAGGGAGTGTCTCATAGATTGTGTAAATTATAAGTCTTCATCAAAGTCTTCAATATCAGAAGCAAGGAATCTTTCCCAATATTCATTTATTTGTGTCTCTATCTTCTGTCTTAATAAGTCATTGCTACAAAATACGGTTTCAAAAGCAGGATAAGATATAAAAGCATCTTCCCTAATTGTAGTAAAACTTTGAGGAATTTCGATAGCCCTTGTATAAATACGGGAGCTCATAAATGCCTCTATTCCAACAGTTGTAATGCCATTGGGAAGTTGAATGCACTTATTATCTTTGTTAATAAATGCCTTCAACACACCATTACAGATAACAAAACAACCATCTTCAGAAGCATATTTACCAGAAAACCTTCTTATCTGTGGCGGATCAATATGGATAGTATTACGACACGACAAGAAACCATCTCCAAGTTCCACTAGACTTTGTGGAAAGTGCATTTCTTTGATTGAATAGCAATCCGCAAATGCGAACTTTCCAATGGACTGCACTCCTTCGGGGATATTTATCGTTTTCAAGTAGCCACAATCGGCAAAAGCATAATCCCCAATAGACCTAACTCCTTGTGGAAGTTTTATACTTTCTACATATTTACCCTTAAAACAACTATCTTCAATTGATGTGATTCCAGAGGGGAGAGAATAGCTATATATTTCATCCAATGCAATAGCTTTTAATACACCATCAACTATCAAGCAGCGATTGTCATTGGAAGAATACACACCATTGATTCGTTTTAATCTTGTCTCACAAAACGCCATCTTGCCAATCGTAACACCATTGTATGGGAAAGAAATCGTCTGCAATCGAGATCTATAGAATGCATATTTACCAATAGAAGAAATCTCTTGTGAGAAAATCAAATCCGTCGTCTTTACCTCGTTGATATATAAGTCTGCCCACTCTAGGGGGTTTGCTTCGGGATCTTCAAAATCAATTTCGCACCAACTCTTCAAATCTTGTATACAAACCTTGCCAACCGATAAAGAAAGTCCGTGTAATCCCACAGACAAGAGTGATTTGGGAATGGTTATACTATTACATCCCCAAGAACCAACAAAGGTGTATTGTCCAATGGAAGCTAATCCTTCTGGTATAGCCAACTCTATAATTCGCTGCTTGCGTTCATATAAAGCCATTGTGCAACCAAGCGGGTTTGATTCATAATTATCAAAACGAATATTACACCAATTTGATATACTAGGAATAAAGACTCCATCCAAACGACACTTGTCAAAAGCATACTCTTCAATGGTAGTCGTGCTCATAGGGATATAAACATTCTTCATCCTTTTGCATTTGCCAAATGCGTATTTACCAATATGAGTACATTGGACCATAACAACATTTACCAAATCTTCACATCCAAAAAACTGATAATCGCCTATGCGGTGTACCTCGGAGCCGATGGTTACTCTTTGAAAGTTTGACCCTTTCAACCAATGAATGTTATTCACGGATGTATCTTCTGTGCAATCTGCTTCGATTGCCTTTGCGCTAATTTGTAATCGACCATTGCACCCCTCAAAGGCACCTCCTCCGATACTGCAAACACTATATGGGATAGAAATGTTTTCTAATTTTGCACACCCCGCAAAGGCTCGACTGCCTATTGTGCAGAGATAACTTGAAATAGGAATGTTTGTTAATTTTGAGCAACCCGCAAAAGCTTTGTGACCAATGCGTATAATTTTTTCTGGTAGATTTATCTCTTCGAGATTTATGCAACCATTAAAAGTGGCATCCCCGATGTACTCCACACCGCTTGGAATAGACATTTTTTGTAGTTTTACACACCCTCTAAATGCTCCAGCTCCCAAAAAAGTTAAATTAGGTGGAAGGATTGGGGCGGATAAATTTATACACCCTTCAAAAGCAGACTCACCAATATGTGTCACTCCTTGTGGAATGGTTACGCCTTGCAAATTCTTACAACCCCTAAAAGCACTTGCGCCTATTTTATGAAGATTATGAGGTAAAGTGATACTTGTGATGTTTTCACAACCATAGAATGCACTATCCTCAATTGTTTCAAGACTGTTCGGGAATACAATGCTTGAAATATTTTCACACTGAACAAAAGTGTATGCCTTGATGGTTGTTACCCCTTCTGGAATAACCAAAGTGGACACATCTTCTCCATTTATGCGCAGTGTGTGTGCAATAAATAGAGGGTTTGAATAAAAGTTTTCAAATTCAACAGCACACCAATTTGCTACGCTTGTTATATTGACAATCGATAGTTTTGAGCACCACTGGAATGCGTTATTCTTGGAAATAGCGAGGTTATTGTCAATGTTTATTTCTGCTAATTCAGAGAGATTAAAACCATATTCTCCTATAAACTTAACGCTGTTAGGTATGGTTATGCTTTGTAACTTTTCGCAATTCTTAAATGCAGTATCTCCAATGTGTGTGATGGTGTTTTCAAACACAAGTTTACCAATTCCATCTTCGTATAAATGCTCTATTATTGGAGTATTAAAAGCGTTTTTAGCAACGATTATTCGTTCGGTTGCTTTATATGATATGGCAGACTGAGGTGAAGCAAAAGTGCAAATGGTATTCTCCTTAAAGTAATGGTTAAAAATGGCATAAAAGAGATGCGTCAATGGTTGCTCTTCGGATTTGACCACATCCCTATACATTTCAGCACACCCCATTGCCAACAACGCAACAATGCTTTTGCAATTTGTATTCCAACCTGCATTCACAATAGTGTTAAAAATGATCTTATGAGATGCTTTTAGTAAGGCCACGAATGGTGTTGGTGATGAGGATATAGCATTCATCTCTTTTGTTAAAGAGGCAGACACAAGTTTATATAGTTTGTTTATTACTCCATATTCTGTTAAATACTTGCGCATCAAAAGAGCACAATAATAATATTGCTCTTCTGTGGAGTATGATAAATCCAAACTTGAGTTTGCTTGTAATTCTACCAAATATTGCTCGTCTATAGCAAGGAGATATGCACACTCCTCTTTTGTTCCATCCTCAAACTGTGTTTCTCCAAGCATATTCATTGCAAGAATATCTGAAGATATATCACACTTTACAGGATTAGATGTATAGTCACACGAATTGGGGTTGCGTTCGGTTTCACTATAGTCTTTATGATTTTCACACACATATTTATCCACTAGAAAGATATCTTTGTATGTCAACTGCTCCGAAGATACATAGAAGTCAAATATATTTCTATTGGTGAGTGTATACATAAACCCATCACTAGTGCGATGAGTTGAACTAGAAGATGTGCATGAGTATGTTTGGGTAACACATATTTTTATTTTCTTCATCATACAATAATATGTAGAGTCTAACAAAGTCTATCTTTAATCTTATATTTGGGTGGATCTGTATATGTCACCTCATATATTTCGTGCAATAGGTTTGGGGAAATGGAATAAATACTTCTCTTAATTTTGTCCAGATCTATCGGAACGCCATACCTTTGATTAGCAATTATTGTGATTTCTTCTGCGGACAAAGCAAGACAAGAGTCTTCAAGAATCAAATCAATAATCCGCCTCACTTCATGCGGTTTCATAAACTTTCATCCCCTTTAAGTGTTATTTGCTCATACAAAAAAAGAAAGTGTGGAGTTGTTTTTCGTTTATCTATGTGAAAACACTTTCAAAATATGTAGTCTATGGGCAAGGGTCCTTCGACTTCACAAATATAAAAAATAATTTCCGCAAAACGAACAACACTCAATAAATCGTATCGCTTATATTCCACAAAATTGTGCCAAACTTTCCACAAAATCAAGATTGAAAAGAAGGTTTATTTTATGTAGTTTGGGGTGAGATTTACTAAAAACAAAAGCCCGCAATTTCTTGCAGGCTTTTGGTCTAAACTTTGTCGGGGTGACTAGATTGGCTACTCGGCAGACTATTGTCTGCCTCGCTTACGCCTTTCTCGTTTGCCCCTTTGTGGTCTGCACAAAGTTTATCCCAAAGCGGCAGAGCCGCACCTTTTTGTTTTTCCACCCACCGCCTTCAAGTACAAGCACTTTTCGGCGGTGCATAAGAAAAACAAAAGCCCGCAATTTCTTGCAGGCTTTTGGTCTAAACTTTGTCGGGGTGACTAGATTCGAACTAGCGACACCACGCCCCCCAGACGTGTACTCTAACCGCACCAATAATGCTGATTATCTACGAGTTATCTATTTGCCTTTTCTTGTGGTTGACTCTATGGTTGACTTTGCCCCCCCCTATGTTAATAATTACTTTCGTTGTTTAGTCTTTGTGCGTTTTTGCCGCCATAAACCACAAAATCGCCATCAAAGACCACTTGTTTCTAAATCAGTCGCAAGTTACAAAAAATAGTGAATATACGCTATCTTGATTCGCATATTTTATGCATTTGCAATCAAACAACACACAAAGTTTTCATATTCTGTCGGCTTTCTGCAAACCTTATGGTTAGACTTGCGCCTTTTACCCATATTCTTTCACTCAAAAGGACACCCCACCGACGGAGTGGCGAGTGGGATTTTATTCGAATATCCGACAAACAATACCTACTTTAAGAGATTATTCGTCATATTTATTGATCGTATCAGATAGTTCCAATTCGACATATCCGCATATCTTCTTTGGTAATGGGATATCTGCGAAGCAAAGGATTGCGCATTAACTTGAATACCAAATGTTAGTGTTGGGGTAGAAGATGATGTAATGGGCTGAGATATCCCTTCGCTTTGACCTCCCTTGCAGTACATATATATAAACTCTGCCAACCCCCCATTTAAAGCTGTTGGTTGGGAATTTTCATCATCAAACATTCCATGTGGGAACACATTTACTATTTGGCTTGCCAGATCTTGTAGAGATAGTTCATATTTTGCTATTTTTTCATACAATTCGGGCATATATGATTTAAGATATATCAACAAAAAAGTTGACCTTGGCAAAGATTTTCTATATGGTCCTAGAGTGCACAGCATTAATCGCATATGAGCCATCAACTTTTCTATTTGCCTTAAAGTCAATTGTAGTCTTTCTGTAAATAGATCTAAAAAATCAAGAAGGTATTTACCTTCGGTAATAGCTCCAGATATATCATAATCTTCCGCTCCGAGTTTTGCATTAAGACCAAAATATCTGTACAAATACCTGCAAAAAACTCCCCTGCTTGGTTCGGGCAGTATATATTCTAAATCAATGAATCTCCTCAAATATTCATTCGCATCAATGTGCTCAGACCCATAGTAACCTTTTATCGCATTACACAATTGTATTTTATCTATGGCAAGAACAAAAACAATACCTTTTACTGAAAAAAGATGTTTTATTCGCTCCAATACTTCCACGGCGTAGTCTGGTCGACAACGGTCTAATTCATCGACAATGATTACCATTGGCTTTTGAGAAAGTTCTGCCTCTAAATATGTTGTTATTTCATTGCGGAAGTTTATCATCTGTTTCTTTTTATCTTCATATTCCAAAATCTCCTCTTGGACAATCTCCCCGCCTCGGTCTATAATAGCCTCGACCGCATCTGCCACATCACCCCCAAGAATAGATTTGAGTGTAAGTTTGGCTATTTTACCCAAAGAGCTACATGCGATTTTCCCTGCCGCTTTGATGGCATTCTCAAGAGTTCTTTCTCCTGACGGTTTTATGAGTGCATTTATTTCTCCAAGTAAAGCTGTCAAGGGGTCTGAAATAAAATCATTCTCCCAAGCATTAAAATATGCAACGGTCAAACCGTTGTTCTCCATATATTGCTTCCACATCTTGACAAATGTGGTTTTACCAGTACCCCACGAGCCATTGACGGATAGAACAAAACCATCCGAGTAGTTCTGGACAATTTGAGTTAGGACTTCTGCATATTGCTCTCTATCTAACTTGCATTGAGCAAATGGGTTTTCTGCATCAGGGATTAATTCGTCATGTCGACACTTCATTGCTGTGCTCATATTATATTGATTTTAAATATTATAAATATGACAATGATACGACTCCCTTAAATAGAGCGTCATACGCAAAAGTAATCAAATTTAATTGGTTTTTAAAGAAAAGGCACGAATGTATGTAAAGAAAAGAAGCACCCCACCGACCGAGTGGCTGGTGGGGTGGAGTTTTCCAATTGTTACTGTATATAAACGGGTCTAATTAAACACTTGGTTGTTTTACTATATGTGGTCATATACTTATATGCTGTGCTACCATCATCAGAAAGAGATAAGTAGAAATAGAATCCGTGAGCAGAAGATGAATTATTTGCTGATGATGACCAATAACGGCTACATCCATAATAATCCAAATCACCAGGCTCTCCTGCTGGTAAATATATTTTATTGCCATTGACTTTGCTCTCGACAACCATGTGAGATGCATAACTCTCCGTGCTAAAATATACTTTGCAGTTAGCCAACAACTCTTCCCATTCAGCCTTGGTGGGCACCCTCCATTTATCTCCTAACATCGCTGTTGCCGGATCGACTGAAGACCACTCAAAGCCACACTTTCCATCAAAAGAGTCATACCAACCATAAAGATCGCTTTTGTCGTACTCTCTTCCGTATAAGTTGCACGAAGACCACAAAACACTCAATCCAAGATCTACGGGTTGGTGTTTTAGGATTTCTTTATCAAAAATCCTATCTTTATATGCAGACCAAGATGATTTATAAGAAGACAAAGCAGAACTATCAACATATATCTTTAATGCAGATGGAGTTGAGTAACCAAAGGCATTACTATACAAAGTTGGGGCCGTGGTTTTCAAGCAACAAACCGTTTCTAAATTTGTGCAGTTTAGAGAATATGAGTTGATTGTGGATATACTATTGGGTAGAGTGATTGTGGTTAATGAAGTACAGTTATGACACATTGATTGAGGAATCTCTGTAACACCCTGTGGAATTGTCAATTCCTTCAACGATGTGCAAGATTCAAAAGCTGAGACTCCAATTGTACGAGAGGAGGAATAGTTTCCATCTATGAACTCGATAGATTCAAGCGCCGTTGCAAGGTAGAATGCATACGCTTTAATTTCCTTAACACTTCGTGGGATAGAGATACTTTTCAAACCGCCTGCCTTGTAAAATGCGGAATTGCCAATAGTTTCCACACCATAGGGAATGTTGACAGATTCTATTTGGTCGTAATATGCAAATGCGTATGTTCCGATTGTTTTGATTCCAGATGGAATGCTGAAAGATGTCAGTCCTGATGGAGCAATTGCAATTAAAACATTGTCAATGATTAAACTGCGCCCATCTTCCGATGCGAATTTTCCCTTAAATTCTTTCAAATTTGTGCACCATTCAAAGGTGGCATTACTAACATTCTCATAGGGAATAGATGTGATGCTTTGTGGAAGAGTAATGCTTGTGAGAGCCTGATTATTATAAAATTCGGACTGTCCCAACGAAGTAATATCCCCATCGAACACCATAATGCCATTGCCAGTGGAGGGGTTAAATGTGGACTTCTCTGCCATATAGTTAGCTCCAAATCCATTTCCATATTTGGGTTCAACCTTCTCGGTTGCAGTGTACCAAATTTCATTGTTTGCAGGGGTGTTTTTTAGACTCTTTACTGTGCCAAGTGCAAGGTTAATGTATGAAGATGTGTAGTTATTATTGCCATCGGAGATAGTAAGTGCCACACTTGCCTCAATCTCGCCAGAGAAGAAGTTGTCGCCAAGATTGGTGGCGTCAATCTCAATAGAGAATGTTCCATTATTTACATCCGCCTCAAAATAGGTAATGGGTAATTCAATGAATGATACGGCACGAGTTTGGGTGTGTACTGCCTCCATCGTGAGAGCAGTTTCCCACACATTTACAAGATCCACGATTGCATCTTTGGGTGAGATCTTAAAATCAAATACGCCTATTTTCTTGTCTGTATCAATTGTCGCTTTACCATCAGAATACTGTGGAATGTACGAAATTGACTGAATGCGATTAACAAGTGCAGTCAGTTGTTCCTGAATATCAACAATGTCGCCCTCCACACCTTCGAGCCTTGTACTGATGTTGGACACGGTTTGTTCCAAAGTAGAAACCCTCTGGGTTAGGGCATCAATTTTGTCGTTGACCTTTTGGATTTCGGTTGCGATTTTCTCCTCAATCTCGCCATTGTTGGTGGCAATAGCTGTGGCGATAGCATTGGTGTATGCCTCGGTAATCTCATTGGCAGTTGCTTCTAACTCACTTTGCAACTTGGCGATGTTTGTTGCGTTGGTGGCGATTGCAGCAAGGTTATCCGCAATAGCCGATGCATTGTTTGCAATATGAGCGGCATTGGTCGCAATGTCCGAAGCATTGGTCGCAATATTTGTTGCATTTGTGGCAATGGTTTGAGAGTTGACGCTCACACCATTTTGCAGTGCAGCGATTGCCGACAGATTTGACTTAATCAGTTGCTCATTTTGCGCAATGAGGGTTTTGTTTTCAGCAATGAGGTCGGCATTTGCTTGCACATTCTCGCCATTAGCCAAAATCTTCTCTGCATTTTCTTTGATATTCTTTGCATTCTCCTCAATTGCTTGGGTGTTGGCGATAATATCCTGCGCCCTATCAGCAAGAGTGCCTTCAAGTGACGACAACGAAGCAGAAAGGGTTGCGATAAGTTTGCTATTTTCTGCAATTTTCTCATTAATAACACTCTCCAAGTCCGAAATCAAGCCCTTCAAATAATTTTCCGAAGCTGTAATCTTATTCTCCAACGCAGTCTGCATCACTTGAAGCTTTGCATCCATCTCGGCGATGGTATAGTAGCCCGCAAGTTGCTCATATACCCACTCCTTCATAGAGGCTTCAAGTGCGGAGATAGCGCCTTCCAAAGCGGCGGTGTATGCCTCGGTGAGTTCATTTTTAGCGGTGGCGATTGCCGAGGTGTATGCTTCGGTAACATCCTTTACTGCATTCTGCAAATCTGCCGAGAGAGTAACGCAAGCGGTTTCAATGTCCTTGGCAATCTTCTCGTTGAAGCGGGTTTCGAGTGCAGCAATGCTCTCGTTGATACCCTCAATAGTACCCTCTATGGTGGCGATGGTCGCAACCACCTCGTTGTACTGCTCCAAAGTCGAGAATGTAGCGGTTGCCCAATCCTCGGTTGCTTTCAGTTCGGTATCTACATACTCTTGGAGTGTGGCAATCTTGCCGTCCAACTCCGCATCTTTTGCTTTGAGGGTTTCAAGCACCGCCTTGATAGCATCAAGTTCGCCATTTACGGTTGCTTTGAACGCCTCCAACTCGGCGAGGATGTTTGCCTTCTCGCTCGAAATTGTGGAGAGCACCTCGGTTTTCACCTCATCAATCTTGGTATTGGTAGTGGTGATTTGGGCCTGCAAATTCTCCGCCTCGGCCTCGAGAGCAGTGATATAAGCATTCAACTCCTTGTCGGTGCTATTGAGCAATAGTATAGAATTATTAATAGAGGTTATTTGCTGACTGATAGTCGTAATTTGGGTGTTTTCGATAGAGTCTAACCTACCATTAATCTTTTCTATCTCCTCATCGTAGCACGATGTGAGGATTAGTCCTGTCAACAGAGGGAGTAAATAAAGAAACCTTTTCATAGTAAGAATTATTTATTAAATATTAATCGTATCAATTCTTACCATCCGCACCTCGATAGTGGTATGCTTTGTGTCTATTCAAAAAGAAAGCGTGGTGCTGAAAACTTATTTCAACAAGTCAGGTTGTAGGATACCTTTGAGATAAAATAAGCAACAGCCCCACGCCTATACCCATAGGGTATGACGCAGGAAGATGTCCGCTTATCCCCTCTCAATTGAACTTCCTACATTCGACTTGTGAGAATAAACTTACACTTTCCGTGTGTTTTTCAGTATGTTGCTACAAATATAGCAACAATTTCGAGAAATTCACATAGAAAGCCACCTTTTGCTGTTGCTTGACTTGGCAAATTTCCGCCAAACTTTACCAAAAAACAAGATTGAAAGGAAAGTATGTTGTATGTATGTTGGGGTAATTTTGGTCGTTCTGAGAGTGAAAAAAGAAACGGTGTACCTGCCCATTTATAGGCAGATACACCGTTTCGTAAAGTGAGAGTTTTGCACATCCTCACAGCTATCTAAAATCACTCGATAAACCAACTGTAAGCGTTGGGGGTGTCGAGGGCTTGGGCGATGCCGTGGATGAGGGTTGTGGCACCCAGCGAGCGGTCGAGGAAAGTGTCGATATAGCTCGACTTATTGGCTCCCGTAAAGAGGTTATAAACCCTCCATAGGTCAATGCCTCCCTCGCCTCGGGCGAAGTTCTCATCCGAATAATAAGCCCTTGCAATGGCGTTCAAGTGGCTGTCGGTAAACTCCACCGTTGGCAGTTGTTTCTTATCTGCCGAGGGTAGGAACTGATAGAGTCGCAATTTGCCCACAAGTTGTGCAAACTGATGCTCCGTAAGGATGCGACTTTCGAGTGCGTTCATCTCTCGGATGTGCTCCTCCAAATCGTACTGCTCAAAGAGCGAGAGCGAACTCTCGAAGAGGTCTTGAAGACTCATTGCACGCAAATCCCCTTTGAGCCCATCGGTCGAAACGCAGAGGTTGCAACACACTATTCTGCGGACTGGTATAAGCGTGTAACTTCATGCTCAATCATTAGATAGTCGTCGTAAAGCAAAGTGTCTCTATTTTTCAGTTTTGCATACAACTCGTTTGCCAATAGGAAGTTTTGTTCATTCCCTTGTTGCATAAAATGTGAAGGGTTGACGAGTTTTTCCAATTGGTCTAGACGATGAGAGTCAAGAACATTTATGCCTAATTCATTCTTTGCTTTTATATGCAATTCGTGTATGGCGTCTTCTGAATCTTTATGCAAAGTTATCTGTTTGCGAATGTCCGATGCTAATAACACTTTTTGTTGGTCGTATGGCTTCAAAAAGAGTTTGGGATTGCACGCATCATACAATCTTTCGTATAATGGTTTTTGGATCTTTGCTATTTCTTTCTGGCGAAATTTCTTGTATATTCCAATTGTTATAAACAATAGTATGATCCAAGATAACACGCTAGCACATATAGCTATTACCTTGTCTTCTTCTATTTTACCTATTAATCGGTGGATTGTATAATGCGTATGATAAGTGTTTTGTAGATATACAACACAATCACCACAATCACATCGTATAAAAAAACGGAAAGGATCGGGATCTTCCCCACTATTAAAGTAGAGATAATCAATAAACAAACTATCTATTGGGGTGGAACAGTCTTGTTCTGACAATCTGTCTTCATATCTGTATACTTCTGGATGCCCTCTATATGCTTGCGTAGAATGGTATCTGTTTTGCATAGATGATGGGGTAAATAACGCACTGGATCCGTATCTGTAAGAACTATAATAGTTGTTGAAGCTTTCGCTATATTCACAACAGAGGTTCATGAAATCTTTATCATACACTTTGTACAAAGCCTGGGCGGCGTCCTTTTGCTTATTTGCAGAATAATTCTTAAAACCAATAGCAATAGGGTATATGTGAGATTTGCGAAACTTCCAGCCATGATACTCATTCCCACTTACCCAGTTTTTTTCAAGGATCCAAGGGATTTCCTTGACACTTACGAGAGCATTATTATCATTATTTGGAACAATCCAATATAATTCTACGATGTCTTTGAATCTGTTGTAAATACGTTCGTCACGATCGCGATAAAAATAGTCACCAGAAGGTCTCGGAATATCAGCCCTTATCATTGGTATATGGAGAGAAATATTGGGGCGAGGCATGTTTTTAATCGCATCATAATACGTGTAATTGGTCTGACCATTGCCCTCTTGTAAGTATGTAAGCTTTTCGCGAATATCTATTACGGATTCCTCAACTTTATTGTCAATATAGCGAATCGAGGAAGAAATAGTAACGAAAAGATACAGGACACTTATAAGTATAGCACAAAGCACGAATTTGGTGTTCTTTGGGAAAATATACATATTAACAGATGTGTTTAATGGGTTATTTGAATCGTCTTCCACAAAGATAAACATTATGGATGAATGTTGTATTGATCGCCCCTATTTTTAGAAAAAATTTTATGCCAATTTCTTGTAAAACGGGGCTTTTGATTGTATATTTGCATTGCACGATGGGTTATGTCAATAATAGCTATAATTAGCACTCTATGTCGTAATAATTATCCCTCTCTTCGTGCAAATACTGTAACAACTTCAGCGATTAATTGTGCTGGAAAAGATGCAATTATTCTTTTAGACAAATATAATAACTACAAATATTATTCTGCCTATGGAATATCTTTTATTCATTGTGGCGATAATGTTAACAATAGTCTATTATATTGAAAAGAAGAAAATAGTTTTTCTTCATGTTAAAGTTTCTATTTCTATAAAAACAAAAGATCGTAAGAAGAATGTTTATATGTTACCATGGATTATCAAGACTATTGTTGACATTATCTGTAAAGTATTGGAAATAATGCAAATGTTCGCATAGGTGGTTTGTTTAACAACCAACCTCTTACAGCAAATGCAAATGTTTAACTTGAAAAAGACAGACATCTGCCATTTGAGTGCGTGGCGACTGTCTTTTTTTATGTAGATACACCAAGAACCTCATCGCCTCGTCTATCTGCTCGTTATCGAAACTATCGAGATAGATTTGGGTGGTTTTGATGTCTTGATGACCTAATGCTTGTGAGATGATTCCGATATTCACCCCCGATTTTTTCAAGACCGTAGCAAAAGAGTGGCGAGCCACATAGGTCGTCCCATCCGCAGATATGCCGAGTTCTTTCCCGAGTGCGCGGAGTTCTTGATTGACTTGATGACAAACTTTGCGCACACGATTTGTCTTTTGCATCGGAGTAATGTGCCTTTTACAATGGAGGATTGGGAACAAATAATCTGCACCTTGTTGGTAATCGGCATATTTGGCGAAGAGCTTTTGGGCTTCGGGCGAGAGTGGCAAGTTGATTCCTCCGTGAGTTTTCTGCCTCTGGTACACCAATCGATTGTCGACGATATTTCTCGGAGTAAGATTGGCAATATCCACAAACGAGATTCCGCCACACAGATAAGAAAACACGAATAAATCTTGCGCCAACCGCCTAATGGGTTTGCTGTTGGAACAATCGGTCCCGACTATCCTCAAAACATCTCTCTTGGATAGAGCACGCTTCATTGTCTTTGTATTGAGGTGGCTCAACTTGTATTCCGCAAACGGACTTTTATCCCCGCTTACCACCCTTGCGTCGATTGCTCGATTAAATGCAGCCCTCAAAGTTCGCAGCTGATAACTAATGGTGGTGTCTTTGTCCCCTTTGGTCCGCAACCACTCCTCAAACCGTCTACAATAATTCGCATCAATGTGACTGAAAGTAAAATTGAGCCTCTTGCCTCGGTTAAAGTTTTTGAGCATACGGTATGAGCTCTGGTAGGCGTAACTTGTACCTATTTGTCCCTTTCCTTTCAACTCGGCAATGAGGTTTAGATAAAACTCCTCCACGGTTTGAGCCTTGATAGAGTCTTTCTCCTCATTGACGAGTGTGGATGCCGTGAACTCCTCCTTGTTGGCTTTCTTCTCCAACAATCTCTCTTGAAACTCCAAGCGTGTCTTTAAGATGATTTTGTTGATTAGCTCTTTGTTCGGACAGTTTGACTTTGGCTCATTTTTGTCGAAATCCCAATGGGATGGATTAACTGAAATGCCCAGACTTTTCAGTGTGCGCCTTCCATCCTTGGCTACTCGTAGCATCAAAGGCGACTCTCCATTTGCAAGTGGTTTCCACTTGTAGCAGACAACAGAAACGGTTGTACTCATCTCTTTTGGTTGACTTCTTGGTTGACTTTTTTGCGTCAACCAGGGCGTCAACCGTGCAAATTGCGAATATGCACAAAAAGAAAAAAGCATCGACAATCGTTTGATTATCAATGCTTTTCCTTTGTCGGGGTGACTAGATTCGAACTAGCGACACCACGCCCCCCAGACGTGTACTCTAACCGGGCTGAGCTACACCCCGAACTATTCCGAAAGCAGTATTGGGGAATTATTGTCCGCTTTCGGACTGCAAAGATAGTTATTTTTTCTTAAAACAAAATTTTCGGACAACTTTTTTTGATTTTTTCATAAAAAACCGCCCGCTTGCGCCGCTTCCCACATTTATTAAATCGTTAAATTCGTGCCTAAGTGGCACTTCGGGCGCAGAAATTCTTACCTTTGCACTGTATTTAATAGGTAAGATATGTCAAAGAAAGACAAAAAGCGTAGCACAAGGGGTGCTACAAAGAGGGATGTCCGTGGCGCAAAGGGTGCCACAAAAAGAGGATCGCAGCAGCGAGATCGTGCGGCGATTATTATGCAACTTTTCCGTTCGTTTCCCCAGCGCAAGTTTGCGCTCAAAACCCTTGCTGCCCAGAGCGGAGGCGCAGATCGCGAGGGTCGTTATCAGACAAAAGCTATTGTTTATCAGATGGTTGAGGAGGGTGTTGTGGAGGCAACATCGGCTTCGACTTTTCGTCTTGCGGCACGCTCCCTGCCAACGGTTGAGGGTGTGGCTCAGATGCTTGCGTCGGGTAGCCTCTATGTTGCGGTCGAGGGTGTTGATAAGGACATCTATGTGGATCGTCGCAATGCCTCACGCACGCTTGATGGCGACCGTGTGAGGGTGGCAATCACTCGTCGTCGTGCCTCGGGCGACCCCGAGGGTCAGGTTGTGGAGGTTGTCGAGAGGGCGGAGCGCAACTATGTGGGCGTGGTGGAAAAAACTCGTTCACACGCATTTGTGAGGGTTGCCTCGAAGAGTATGCCTGTGGATATTTTCATTGACAAGGGTGTCGATCGCCTTGCCGATGGTGACAAGGTTGTGGTGCGCATTGTGGGCTGGGAGGCAGAGAGTAAGTGTCCCACCGGTCGAGTGGTGGATATTCTTGGTAAAGAGGGAGATAACACAGCCGAGATGCACGCCATTCTTGCAGAGTTCAACCTTCCCTATGAGTTTCCCAGTGCGGTTGAGGAGGCGGCGGAGCGCATTCCCGAGAGGATTTCCGAGAGGGAGTATGCGGTGCGTCGTGACTTCCGAGATGTGACCACATTCACTATTGACCCCGTAGATGCCAAGGATTTCGACGATGCGCTCTCGTTCCGAGTGCTCGATAATGGTAATGTGGAGGTCGGCGTGCATATTGCCGATGTGACCCACTATGTGACCGAGGGCTCAATTATAGAGCAGGAGGCTCGCGAGAGGGCTACGAGCGTCTATCTTGTTGATAGAACGATACCAATGCTCCCCGAGCGACTCTCCAATGGGCTTTGTTCGTTGCGCCCCAATGAGGAGAAGTTGTGTTTCTCGGCAGTCTTCGAGTTGGATTCGGAGGCTAATGTTGTAAAGGAGTGGTTTGGTCGCACGGTGATACTCTCCAACCGTCGCTTCACATACGAGGAGGCGCAGCAGATTATTGAGGGTGCGGATGGTGACTACCGTGAGGAGATATTGAAACTCAATGAGTTAGCTCGCAAGATTCGTGCTCGTAGGTTTGAGGAAGGCTCAATTGCTTTTGAGCGTGAGGAGGCGAAATTCCACCTTGACGAGAATGGTAAACCTCTGGGTGTTTATTTCAAGGTGCAGAAGGAGGCAAACCAGCTGATTGAGGAGTTTATGTTGCTTGCCAACCGTTCGGTGTCTGCCTTTATCGGTGCAAAGAAGGGCAAGAATGGCAAGGCAAAGACCTTTGTATATCGAGTGCACGACAAGCCCGATGCGGAGAAACTTTCGAGGTTTGCGAACTTCATTTTGAAGTTTGGCTACTACTTTGAGGCTCGCAAGGGGCGTGCGGTGGCACAGCAGATGAATGCCCTGATGGGTGAGATTAAGGGCAAGAGTGAGGAGAATTTGGTGTCGATTTTGGCGGTGAGGACTATGCAGAAGGCATACTATTCCACCGAGAATATCGGTCACTATGGTCTTGCATTCCCCTATTATTCCCATTTTACTTCGCCCATTCGTCGCTACCCAGATATGATGCTTCACCGCCTTTTGGCTCACTATTTAGATGGTGGTCATTCGGTTGATAGTGAGGTTGTTGAGGAGCTTTGCGAACATTCCAGCGAGATGGAGGCGAGGGCTGCGGAGGCGGAGCGTGCCTCGGTCAAATATAAGATGGTGGAGTTTATGAAGGATAGAGTGGGCGAGGAGTTCGATGGCTCTATCAGTGGTGTTACCGAGTGGGGCATTTTTGTGGAGCTTGCCGATAGTCACATCGAGGGTATGGTTGCCCTGCGTGATATGTCCGATGAGTTCTACCACTTCGATGAGGAAGAGTATGCTGCGGTGGGTGCTCGCTCGGGTCGCAAATTTGTGCTGGGCGATAAGGTGCGCATCCGTGTGAAAAATGCCGATTTGAGGCTCAAACAACTCGACTTCGAGATGGTTGGCTCCTACGATACCCAAGATGTTCTCTACCCAATGCGCAATACCCTGCCCGAGAGGGTTGATACCTCCAAACGAGGCTTCCAAAAGAGAGTTCGTTCACGCAGGTAGAAAGGCTCAAAAACGCAATAAAAAAAGGCTCACGAAATGTGTGCCTTTTTTTTGTTAAAAATGTACCTTATTTTTTCTCCTTTAAGTAGGGGATAAAGTATGGTTTGTTGTTCGCTTTGTGCGCTGTGGCTGTAACCAAGAAACAAGGCTCGATGCCAAGTTCACGAAGCTGTGTATTCAGCTCCGAAAGTTTGTTGTTCAGCAGGCGTGTGATGTTATCCAAATCGGCGAGCTGTGCTTTGAGTTTTTTTGTCTTAATCGCTGAGTTAGAGATTTTTTTGTAAATTTTCAAGAACTCTCCTGCGTGCTCGGTGTAGAGCGACGAGAGTGTGATACCCTCTGGATGGAGGCAAAACATCGTGTAGAGCGATGCGCTCCAAGGACGCAGATTGAGAGCTTTGCCACGAAGCAAAATCTCGCCTTTTTTGTTTACTTCAAGTTGCTCGCCAGTGTACTCTGTATGGCGCTCAAAAACGAGCCCATTTTGTACCTTGTTTCCTATGCCTAAATGTACCTTAAAATGTACCTTATTTTTTGCGCCATTTTTGTCCTTCGTGTAACTTTCGGCTGCGGGTAGTGTGCCACATAAGAGTCCGCCATAGACCTCCTTGTCGAAGGAGTGTTTGCGACGGCAAGTGATACTACATTCAACCCTTTCGGGGCACTCTTCGCAGGGGTTGGGGCGACTCCACACCTCGCCCATCATTTCGCCCTCCGAAAGACCCTCTTTGAGCCACTCGCCAGCACCCATAAGTGCCTCAATCAGCTCCTTGTTGATGATCTGATAGTTCTTGATGTAGCCATTCTCGTCGAAGTCCGCATAGCGCTCTACGAGGTCGGTGGTCGAGGGGGTTAGTGGTGTGAAAAATTGGTGTGTCATATCTCTTTTTACAACTCTTTGTCGGTGTTTGCATCGCTCAGTCCTCGTGAAATTTGGATGCGCATCAGTATCAAATAGTATGCTTTGGGGAACTGCAATGTGAGGCAGTAGAAAAGGGCAATAAGCAGTGTCGCACACCACTTGAAAACCTCCGAGAAGATGCGCCAGCGGAAAGCCTTTGGACCGTTGTGGAGGGTACGGATGCGCTCGCTCTGACCGATGCGATAGCAGACAGCCTTGAAGTAGGTTTTTGTGAGTCGGCTTTCGTCGATGATGTGGAAAATTTCCGCCTTGGGAAGGTAGAAAATATCCTCGCCTGAGGTGTACTAGCGCATATAGAATTCCTTCTCCTCGCCTCCGAGGAGTTTGCTGCCACGCCTGCCGAGGTTGGTGTCAAACTTGCCGTAATAGTTTATGGCTGTGCGCCTTAGGCACAGATTGCCACCTCCAAAATACTTGCCCTCGGGGAATATTCGGATCTCCTTGCCCAAGTTGAGAGTGCCTGCAATGGGACGCTCTGTGATGCGTGACATCCACAAGGGTCGCCTCTTGGGGTAGTGGGGTGTAATCTTACCACCAGCAGCCACGACATAGGGGCAAGTGTCCAAAAACTCATAATACTCGGTAAGCAGGTCGGGGCAGGCAATCTCGTCGTCGTCAATGATGACGATGTATTCGCCCTCCGACTCATCAATACCCCTGTTGCGTGCAAAAGAGAGTCCCTGCTGGGGCTCAAATACGAGTTTTACCCTTAGTTCAGGGTGTGCCTTTGCGAACTCCATAACCACCTCTGCTGTGTTGTCGGTAGAGTTGTTATTCACAATAACAACCTCCCAAATCTCTCTGTCGAGCGTCTGCTTTGTGAGCGATTCGAGTGTTGTTGGGAGCTTTTTGGCTCCGTTGTAGGTCGCAATGATGAGTGAAACGAGTATCATAGTTTTAGGTTTTTTCTGTGCGGCGAAGGTGGGGTGGGGGGGTACGGAGCCCCACCTGTTAACTATTTCCTAAACAGACCCTTAACATCTTTCCATACGCAGTCGTTGTTGGGTGCGGGCTCAATGCCGAGGATGTGTGTGATGATAAGGTGGTCGTTGAGATTTCGGAAAGTGACATCGTGGGTGTAGCCCTTCTTGAAGGCGGGACCACAAGCGTAGAAGGCAATCTGCATATCGGGCTCCGAGGGGTCGAAACCGTGCGACGACTGCTTGGGTCGGGGAGTGCCCCAGCCCTCTTTCTCGTGATATACAACCTTCCAACCAATCTCGGGAAGGAGTACGATGGGGTAGATGCGCTCGGAGAAGGTGCCATAGTGGTGCTCTGCGGGAATCTCATCACGGAGCCATACTTCATAGTGACCCTCCTCCTCGTGTGCTTTGAGAATCTCATAGACTGCTTGTACCCTATCCGCTGCGGGTTCGAGCGTGAGAGGGTTGGCGTTGAAATAATGCTGTGCCTCCCCAGGGATGAGGGGGTAGATGTTGTAATACTTTTCGGGGTTGAGTTCTGTCATACCGTGATCGCCAGTGATGATGAAGTTGAGTTTGTCATAGACGGGTGATTTGCGCACCTCACGCATAAAGTATGCCAAAATCGAGTCGATATCCTCCATAACCACGCGAGTTTCGTCGGAGGTGGGGCTGTAACGGTGCTCCACAGCGTCGGGCTCATCGAAATACCACATTGTGAGGTTGGGAATCTCCTCCACATTGGGGTTGCAGAGGGCTGCCAAAACACTGTCTGCCAACTCTTTGCGACTGCGATTTACATCATAGAGGATGTAGTTGGTGGGGAAGCCACCCTCGTAGGGAGCCTCTACACCAACCCAAGTATAGACGTGGGCTGTCAGACCCTGACGCTCGACGGTGTGCCAGATGGGCTCTCCCTTGTAGAAGTCGGGATTGACCCTTGCTTCGTCATTGCCAATGGAGTAGGAGAGCCCCAAATCCTTAGCATAGAAACTGTTGTTTACGATGCCGTGATGGTCGGGGTGAAGACCCGTAGCCATCGAGTAGTGGTTGGAGAAGGTGTTGCTGGGGAAGCAGGGCATAACTTTGGAATAGACACCAACATTGGCAATGGAGTCGAGAGTTGGGGTGTTGTAGAAGCTCGGCAGGTCGTGACGGAACGCATCGAGCGAAAGAATCACAACATACTTGTCTTCATCTGCACATTTGCTGCCGCAGTTGTTGCACGCCACCGCAAAGGTCGCCATCAAAGCCACAAGGGCAAGGTAAAATTTCTTCATAGGAGTATAAAAAATGTGTGTTATTGTTTTTCTCTTTGTGGGTTTCTACTACAAAAGTACAAATTTATTTGTATATTTGTGATGCTGAAAAGCATATTTTGACGAGTTAAACCTCCATAAACAGGGTATTATGACACTGATAAAATCAATTTCCGGTATTCGTGGAACAATCGGTGGTGTTGTGGGCGACAACCTCACACCACTCGACATTGTAAAATTTGTGACCGCCTATGTGCGCTTCTTGGGCGAGAGTAAGCCCGAGGGTCGCTTGAAGGTGGTGGTTGGTCGTGACGCACGCCTCTCGGGCGAGATGGTGGAGAATGTTGTGGTCGGCACGCTGCTTGGTTGCGGTGTGGATGTTGTTTCGGTGGGTCTTTGCACCACCCCAGGTACGGAGCTTGCCGTAACTTCGAGGGGTGCCGATGGCGGTATCATCCTCACAGCCTCCCACAACCCCAAGCAGTGGAATGCTCTGAAACTTCTCACTTCGGCAGGTGAGTTCCTCTCCGATGTGGAGGGCAAGAAGGTGCTCGCCTATGCGGAGGATACTTCGTGGAGTTATCCCGAGGTGGAGCAGATTGGTCACATCGTGGAGAGTTGTAGCTTCGATGAGGAGCACATCGAGAGTGTCTTGGCGCTTGCTGATGTGGATGTGGAGGCTATCAAGGCTCGCAAATATAAGGTAGTTGTGGATGCGGTCAATTCGGTGGGTGGCACGGTTATCCCCGCACTCTTGGAGCGCCTCGGCGTGGAGGTTGTGAGGCTCAACTGTGAGCCTACGGGCAACTTTGCACACAACCCTGAGCCTATTCCCGAGAACTTGACGGAGATTTGCTCTGTGGTTGTGCGAGAGAAGGCAGACCTCGGAGTGGTTGTAGATCCCGATGTTGATCGCTTGGCGCTGGTGTGTGAGAATGGCGAAATGTTTGGCGAGGAATATACGCTTGTTGCTTGTGCCGATTATATCCTCTCCCGCAGGGGCGGTGGTAATACCGTGTCCAACCTCTCCTCTTCACGAGCGTTGCGTGATGTGACCACCAAGTATGGTGGTAGCTATGATGCTTCGGCAGTTGGCGAGGTTAATGTTGTTGCAAAGATGCGTGAGGTGGGCGCAGTGATTGGTGGCGAGGGTAACGGAGGTGTTATCTTTCCCGAACTGCACTATGGTCGTGATGCTCTCGTGGGTGTGGCACTCTTCCTCTCGCTTTTGGCGCAGAAGGGTTGCCGTGTGAGCGAACTCAAAGCGACCTACCCCCAATATCACATCTCCAAAAACAAGATTCAACTTACCCCCGATATTGATGTGGATAGGGTTTTGAGTATTATACTCAACCGCTATGCGGACTACAATGTTACCGACATTGATGGCGTGAAGATTGACTTTCCCACCGAATGGGTACATCTCCGCAAGAGCAACACCGAGCCTATCATCCGCATCTACTCCGAGAGTCGTGATGAGGACTCCGCAGACCGCCTTGCGAAGGGTATTATGCGTGAGATTATTGAGATGGAATTATGGATGAGATTGCAGAAATTGCAGAAATTGTAAAAAATCGTACATAACGCACGAAAACTGCGTTACGCTTAAAGGGCGACTCCTTGGTTTGCTTAACACAACTGAGGAGTCGCCCTTTGTTTGGCAAAAAATCCCTCCACGATATGCTTTCGTAGGTGGCGGTGTGGAGTGTATATAAATAGTAAAAGCGGTCGTAAAATTGCGACCGCTTTTACTATGAATTTTGTTGCTCTATTTGTACGCTACGATTGCGCTGGTGCCGTGAACATAGAAGCTGCCACCAGTGAAAGGACGGGGTGCATCGAGTTGCATCTTGCCATCCTCACATACGATGTTCCAGTCGCCCATAGGGAACTCCATATCTACGCCCTCTCGGTTGCCGTTGTAGATTACGAGAATCTCGCTCCACTGGTCGCCTACGGCTGCACCATTGAGGGTGTACATTACGGTACCCTCGGGCGAGTCGTGGAAGAGGAGGTTTTGGATAACCTCTGCGTTGGTTGCCATACGGAATGCGGGGTGGCTACGACGCAGGCGGATAAGCTCTTTATAGTAGGTAAACACATCGTTGTATTTAGCCTTGTGGCTCCAATCGATGCGGTTAATTTCATCGGGGAGGTTGTAGGTGTTGCGGATGTGACCTTTGGTGCGGTAGAGCTCCTCGCCACAGAAGATGAAGGGTACACCCTGCGAGGTCATCACAATAGTCTGTGCAAGCAGGTTCATACGCTTGCGCTGTACGGGGTTTGCATCCTTTGCTACTGCGTCAATCTTGTCACGGAGGCACTCGTCGTCGTGACACGATACATAGTTGATAACCTCAATGGGGTCGTTTGCATAGGGTGCCGAGGAGTAGTTTACAGCCTCATAGTTTACCTGAGGGTGCTGGGTTGCGCCCACAACGCCAAACTTGATACTCTCCTTTTGGCGGTTGGTAACCTTACCTGTTGCAAAGCCACCCTCGCCAGCGCTCATCCACTCGCCACGCAAGCCGTCACGCACATCGTCGCTGAACACGGCAATGCGGGGGAACTTCTTGCCATTGTGCTTAGAAGCCTGCTGTTCTGCGGGCAGGGGTGTGCTGCTTGCCATCCAACCCTCGCCATAGACGAAAATGGAGGGCGAAATCTTGTCGAGCTCACTACGAATGAGGTTCATAGTCTCAATATCGTGGATTGCCATAAGGTCGAAACGGAAGCCGTCGATGTGGAACTCCTGAGCCCAGTATTTCACGGACTCTACGAAGTAGCGACGCACCATAGGACGCTCCGATGCGGTCTCATTGCCACAACCCGAAGCATTGGAGTAGTCGCCATCCTCGGTCTGGCGGTAGTAATAACCGGGAACTGTGAGTGAGAAGTTGGAGCCGTCATTCACGAAGGTGTGGTTATATACAACATCCATAATCACGCCAATGCCAGCGTTGTGGAGCGCCTGCACCATCTGCTTCATCTCACGGATGCGCACCTCGGGAGTGAAGGGGTCGGTTGAGTAGCCACCCTCGGGGGCGTTGTAGTTCTTGGGATCATAACCCCAGTTGTAGGTGTTATTTTCGAGGTGTGCCTCATCCACCGAGCCGTAGTCATACGAGGGGAGGATGTGTATGTGGGTGATACCGAGTTCTTTGAGGTGGTCGATACCACTTGCAAGACCCTCGGGGGTGAGGGTGCCCTCCTCGGTGAGTGCGAGGAATTTACCTTTGTTCTTCACGCCGCTGTTTGCTGCGATGGAGAAGTCGCGGTGATGCATCTCGTAGATTACGATGTCGGTGTAGTTTTTCACCTCGATGTGTTTGTCCTCAGCCCAGCCCTCGGGGTTGGTGTCTGCCAGGTCGATGATTGCGGCACGCACGCCATTCACACCCACAGCCTTGTTCCAGACGCCAGGGGTCTCTGCGAGGGTCTTACCATCGGTGGTTACCTGATAGGTGTAGAACTGCCCCTTGCGGTCGCCTTCGAGTTCAACCACCCAAGTACCTTTGGTGCTCTTGGTCATAGCCACAGTTTCGAGCGCCTCGCCACCGACACCCTCTGCGTATGTGCGGAGAGTCACACTCTCAGCAGTGGGAGCCCAGAGGCGGAGTGTGGACTTCTCGGGGGTGTAGGTCAGTCCGAGATCGTTCTTTTTGTACTCAGGGTAGGTCGCAAAGTCGCCTACGGTTGTTTGGGTTTTGCAAGCCATAGTCATCACGCCGCAAGCAATAGCGGCAAGTTTAAGCATTGTTTTCATATATGTTTTTAAGAGTTTATTGCGTCGCTCTTGTGTGCGCTTGTGGTCTGTTGGACTCTTGCGCAAAGCGCAAGGTAGTGATTTTTTTCCAAAGCACACACAAAGCCCCGACGAGAAACCATTTTTTAGGGACAAATGGTGGTTTTCGATGGGGCGAGGGTGGCGTGCGACCCCTCTGTGGGGCACGATAAAGGCGTTGTTGGTGTGCGCCGGAACCTAATTGCCGTTGAGCCAGTCGAGGAATTCGCTCGTGCGGGCACGGGATACAAAGAGGTCATCACGGCGTGAGGAGCGCAACTGCACTTTCAGGCGTGAGCCAAAATGCTTCGTCACAACCTGAATCTGCGAAAGGGCGACGATGTAGGAACGACCGATGCGGAAGAAGACTGCGGGGTTGAGTTTGCACTCAATGGCATCGAGCGACTCATCGACAATATACTCACGATTCTCATCCGTAACGAGGAAGGTGGTCTTGTTCTCGGAGTAGAAGAAGGCGATGTTCTCCACCCTTATAAGGATGATTTTGTCGCCCACCTTCACGAGAAAACGATCCTTCCACGAGGTGGTCTTGGGTGAGAAAAGTTCAGCCAGTTTTTGATAATCAATGCTCCCGCTTGGGGCGTTTGTGGTGAGGTTGCGACAGTGGTTGATGGCGTTGCTTAGTGCCTCTCGCTCAATGGGTTTGAGCAGGTAATCCACCGAGTGAATCTTGAATGCGTCGAGCGCATAGTGGTCATAGGCGGTTGTGATTACAACCCTACCGGTAACCCTTGTGCGCTTGAAAATGTCGAAGCACAAGCCGTCGCTGAGCTGCACATCCATAAAGATGAGTTCTGCACCCTCGGGGTGGTTGTCGAACCACTCCACAGCCTCCGCCACAGAGCCTATGCTCCCCACGATGCTGAGGTCGGGGGCGATGGTCGAGATTGCTCGTTGGAGGTTGAGCCTCGATGGGATTTCATCTTCAATTATCAATACTCTCATAATAAAGGAACTTTTACGGTAAAGTGTGCGCCATCTTCCACAACCTCGACCTCCTTGTCTGCCAACATACTATACTGTGTGCGCAGGTTGCGGAGTCCGAAGCCGTTGGAGTCGGGGGCGCTTTGTTTAGGATTTATGTTATTGCTAACCAACACATTGTCGCCCTCACACCAAATCCTGATGTTGAGTTTGGTGGCGGAGGTTGCGGTGTTGTGTTTGAAGGCATTTTCGACGAGTACTTGCAAGCCGCAGGGTACAATTTTGCGTGAGAGCGCACGGCTCGGAATGTCGATTTCAACGGTGAAACCATCCAAGAAACGCTCCCTCATAATATCAATATATAGGTGTAGGAAGTCGAGCTCTTTGGAGAGTTCAATGGTCTTGTAATCCTCTTGTTTGAGCAGGTAGCGGTAGATGTTTGCGAGTTTTTTGATGTAGTCGCTCGCCCTCTCGGTCTGCTGCTCCTGCACGAGATAATCGAGGATGGAGAGGCTGTTGAAGAGGAAGTGGGGGTTGAGCTGTCGTTTGAGTTGGGAGTATTGGAACTGCGTGCGCTCACTCTTGGCGAGCACCCTCGAAAAGTATTTTCGGGAGGAGCGAAACCAGAGCCAGAGGTGGAGTCCCACGAGGATTATGGCACAGAGAACAGATGAGGCAAAGAGCAACGAATAGCGCTCCGCACCCCACTCCATAATGCCACTATTTCGGGCTGCAATGTAGGTCGAAAGAAGGGCACAAATTGCCACAATTGCAACCCACGAGAGAATCCTCAGTGGCAGTCGTTTTTTTATCCACTCGATGCGATTTGTGAG
This sequence comes from Tidjanibacter sp., assembly GCA_017648105.1. Taxonomy (GTDB): domain Bacteria; phylum Bacteroidota; class Bacteroidia; order Bacteroidales; family Rikenellaceae; genus Tidjanibacter. Next base: position 24,702 of record JAGCJH010000047.1, on the reverse strand, counting down.
GTAGCCCAATAGCAGCGAGGAGGAGAGTGTGAGGGCAAGATTCATAGGGTCGTAGAGTATCAATCCGATGGCGTCGAAGACATCAAAACCGCCGAGAACACCAATCTGATTATTGATGTTTACAATCCCAATTCGGAGTAGAAAAATCGAGATGATGACGGCAATTATTCGGATGAGCTCTTTGTTCATATCCTGCTGATTACTTGCGTTTTATGGCAATGAGCATCGTTGTCCAGCCGAGAATTTCGGTCACGACAAAGGTGGTGATTTCGTTGGCGTATTTTATCAGGAAATCAACTCCCGACGAGAGGAGCCAATCGCCACCGAGAGTACCAAGATAGAAGCCCGCAAAACAACTCAACACAGCGAGCGCTGCCGACACTTCCAAGGGCAAACCATAGATGTGAGTGGTCAGCACAATCATTGAAATTGTCAGTAGCGAGAGCACAAATTCATCGTTCATACCCCACAGTGAGGTGAGGTACGATGCGGCGATGTGGGCAATGGCAAAAAGATGAATAGCCCAACTACATTTAGTCAGCTTTGTGTCCATTTAATAATCGGTTTAGATCTGTTTTAGGTTTGTGTTGTTCTTATCAATCTCTTGTAACCCTACCGCCACCAACATCGTGATATTTGTTACCCTGAGAATCTACATATCCGCCACCGAATATGCTCTTCAAGATTGTGCCACTTGTGGTTACAAAGAATTGTCCGCCAAAGATTCCCGCAGCGCTCATTGCCGAGCCCAAAACAAGGAGTGTCACAAGCACTACAAGAATTATCAAAATGGCAGGAACTGCTACATAAGTCAAATTCATTATCACAAAAGAGAGTACCCACCACGATATTGCAACGGGAATTGCCAGCGAGGATCTAAGACAAATGGCGATGTATGCGGAGAATAGCAGCTGGGCAATGGCGTAGCCAACGAGGATTTGATCGTCCATATTCCAGAAGAACTCCCTATTTGCATACAAGCAAGCTCCGCCAGCCATCGCAAGAAGGAACCCCCAATTCCACTTCACCTCTACGCCCTTGTAGTTACCCATACTATAATACACGGATTGTGCCGCTTTATAGACAAGAATCAGCAAAACGGGGTGTAGGAACAACTCGATTGTGTCATCCAATCCCATATCTGGCAGGTAGCCACAAAACAGGGCAATGTAAGTCAAAATGAGTATTGAAACTGCCAGAAGGCAAAATCCTGAAATCCAGCCACCTTTCCCCTTAATTCGAGGAAGGAAGATTGCTATCAGAGAGAAGAATGCGGCAATGGATGTGAGTATCAAAGTTGTCTGCTCGCTACAAGGATGCCCTATCTTTTCTGCCACCATATCGAGCTTCTTGTTATAAGTGATATCATCTTTACCCGTGCGCTTCTCCCCGAGGAAGCATACATCGTATCGAAGAATATATCCAACGCCTCCCTCGTAAGGTATTTCAATCCACTGAGATTCGAGATCGCTAAACTCGGTTTCGATCACCTCGTCCCTAATTTGACCAAGTAATTCAGAGTCAGTAGATGGCTTGGCGAAGACCTTGACCTTAAAATAAGGCTCGTATTTATAGTAGATTTTTCCGTGTGCGGAGAGAGAAGCAAATGTGAAAATAAGTGCCAATAAAATCTTTGCACAACGACTTTTTTTCATAAGGTTATCTCTTTATAAACTAGGTTTTAGGTTTTCAAAGATACGCCTTTTTTGTGGTATTCCAAACTATTCTCGGAACAAAATTTTTCCTCGCTCGTCGGGAAAATTATGCTATTCGTCAAAAAAATGATGATAATTCCACAAAAAACTGTAAATTGCGAAGTTTTATTTATAATAATAGGTGTGAGGGGGTCAAAAATGGGGTAAAATGAGTGCCCAAAATGAGTGCCGAAACACCACAAAAAGAGCAACAAACAACAATAAAATAATTAAACAAATCGCTATGAGTAACAAAAGAAATCTCTCGTTTATGCAGATGTGGAATCTGAGTTTCGGATTCTTCGGTGTACAGATTGCCTATGCGTTGCAGAGTGCCAACATTAGCCGCATTTTCGCAACCCTCGGCGCAGACCCCCACACCCTCAGTTTCTTCTGGGTGTTGCCTCCCCTTATGGGTATGATCGTTCAGCCCATCGTAGGCGCAATGAGCGATAAGACTTGGTGCCGTCTGGGTCGTCGCAAACCCTATCTCTACATCGGCTCCATCATTGCAGTTATCGTTATGGCTCTGTTGCCCAACTCGGGTAGCTTCAATCTCACCATCAAAGCGGCTCTCGCTTTCGGTGCAGTGATGCTTATGTTGCTCGACACCTCCATCAATATGGCTATGCAGCCCTTCAAGATGATGGTGGGCGATATGGTAAATGAGGAGCAGAAGACCAAGGCATACTCCATCCAGAGCTTGCTTTGCAATGCTGGCTCGCTCGTGGGCTATCTCTTCCCCTACATCTTCACTTGGGTGGGTGTGTCGAACATCGCCCCTGAGGGTCAGATTCCCGCTTCGGTTACTTGGTCGTTCTATGTGGGTGCAATCATCCTCATCCTCTGCGTGCTCTACACTGGCGCAACTGTGAAGGAGATGAACCCCACAGAGTATGCTGAGTTCCACGGCATCAAACCCGAGGTGAAAGAGGATAAGAAAGAGAAGACCAACATCATCAAGCTCCTTGCAGATGCTCCTAAGGCTTTCTGGCAGATTGGTCTTGTGCAGTTCTTCTGCTGGTTTGCGTTCCTCTATATGTGGAACAACACCACTGGTGCTATTGCTGAGAATGTTTGGGGCACAGTGGATGCTAAGTCGGCAGCCTTCCAGAGCGCAGGTGACTGGACTGGCGTACTCTTCGCAGTTCAGGCGGTAGGCTCTATTCTTTGGGCGCTTGTTCTTCCCTTGTTCCGCAAGGAAAAGGTGGCATACTCGGTGAGCTTGTTGCTCGGTGCTGTGGGTTTCATCTCGACCTACTTCATCACCAACCAGTATATGCTCTTCATATCCTTCCTCCTGATTGGTTGCGCTTGGGCGGCAATGCTCGCAATGCCTTTTGCGATGCTCACCAACTCGCTTTCGGGTAAGGCTATGGGTACCTACCTCGGTCTTTTCAACTGCACCATTTGCTTGCCCCAGATTGTGGCAGCGCTCGTTGGTGGCTTCCTCTTCAAGACCTTCGGTGGCGAAATGGTAACTCTCGCCAATGGCGCACAGGTGCAGAGTGGTCAGGGTGTGATGCTTGTGATTGCAGGTATCTCGCTCGTGATTGCTTCGCTTGCAGTTTTCGCTATCAAGACGAAAAAATCAAAATAATCCAAATAAATCCCACTTATGAAAAAACAGTTTTTTAGCACAATGAAGATTATGAGCGCTGCACTGCTTGCAGCCGCTGCGCTTATGACCTCCTGCGAGCAGGGTCCTGAGGAGGATCTGGGAAATACCATCAAGATCAAAGCCACAATCGAGAACTTTGAGGCTACGGGTGGTGTTGCTGATGGCTCGTTTGAAGAGGGTGATGCAATTGGTTTGCACATCATCACTCCCTCGAAGTTACACCTCAACAACTCCAAATTTACCTACTCCGATGGTAAGTTTGGTAGCTCACAGCCCCGCTACTGGCACGGCGAAGCAGAGGTTGAGGCAGAACTCATTGCTTATTCGCCCTACTGGTCGAAAGGTGCATATTCGGCAGACAATGGCTACTCGATGAGCCTCAATACAGACCAGAGCACCAAGCAGGCATACAAGGCTTCTGACCTTATGTTTGCCTACGCCACCTCGAAACCTACCAACAAAGAGGTTGAGCTCCCCTTCAAGCATATCTTGTCCAAGATGGAGATGGTGATTGAGAATCCCAAAAACGAGACTATAGAGTCGATTACCGTGTCGAACCTCTCGAATGTTGTGACCTACAAATACGCCACCAAGAGTGTCGTTCCCAGCAACACCAAGAGCGACTTCATCCCCGCAGCTGTGACTATGGGCGACAAGTCGGCTTATGTGCTCATCGTGGCTCCCCAGACTGTGTCGGGCTCGGTTATCTCGATCAATACTACTTCGGGCAAACTCTTCCGCTATGAGATTGCAGAGACCACCTTTGAGTCTGGTAAGGCATACGGCTCGACCCTCTCGCTCGCAAATGAGAGCTTAAAGGGTACCTTCACCCCCTCTGTTACTGACTGGGTAACCGAGAATGATGGTGCTATGGAGTTTGAGAGGATTGAGAACGACATCATCATTCAGGACAACCCCTCGATTGACGATGTAGATCCCACTCTCGCTTGGCCCTTGATTTCGACTCTTCCTTCGCTCGTTGCTCCCGATACCACCAGCGATGTTGTTGTCGTGCTCAACACTGAGGGTACCGATGTGACCAGCAAAGATGTTCTCTATGCACACACTGGTGTTATTACCAGCAACAGTACCAGTGGTGATGACTGGAAGTATGTGAAACACGCGTGGGACGAGGATGCGGCAGACTGCCGTTTGACCCACATTGGTGGTTCCATTTTCGCACTCTTGATTCCCGGTGGTCCCCGTGAGTTCTACGGTGTGCCCGAGGGCGAGGAGCTCAAACAGCTCGCATTCGTATTCCGCACCAGCGGTGGTACCAAAGAGGTGAAGAACAACGGTCAGGATATCTATGTAGATCTCGTGGATGCAAGCGAGTTTGTTGTGAAGTTCGTATCCCCCTCGCACGGCGAGATTGTTGCAATGGGCGATGTTGTGAGCGTTAGGGCTGCGGCACAGAATGCCAAGAGCATCTCTCTTATGCTCAATGGCTCCGAGGTGGCAACTTCCAATTACAGCCAGATCTCCTATGACCACACCGTGTCGGAGGTTGGCGACCTTGTGTTTGAGGCTGTCGCTACCGACGCCAATGGCGCTACTGCAAGTGCAAGCGTTACTGTTGCTGCTCTTGGTGCAACCGAGAATATGGCTCGCCCCGCAGGTGTTAAGGAGGGTGTTACCATAAATGGTTCGGAGGCTACCGTTGTACTCTACGCTCCCGGCAAAAATCAGGTAATCCTTCTTGGTGACTTCAATGGCTTTGCTCCTTCAAATGAGTATATGATGAAGAGGGATGGCGACTACTTCTGGACAACTGTTAGCAACCTCAAACCCAACACCGAGTATGCATACCAGTTCCTCGTGGATGGTACTATCCGTGTGGGCGACCCATATAGTGAGAAGGTTCTCGATCCTTGGAACGACTCGTGGATCAACTACTACTATGACGACGCAACTCAGAGCAAACTTCCCAAGCCTGTGCCCGTATATCCCGACTTGAAGGAGTATCCCGCAAACACCACCGATATCGTTTCGGTATTTGAGACCAATGAGGTGGAGTATAGCTGGAATATTACAAACTTCGACCGTCCCACCCAGAACTCGCTCGTTATCTATGAGCTTTTGGTGCGTGACTTTACCGAAGAGGGTACCATTGCTGCTGTTATCGACCGCCTCGACTACCTCGACGCTCTCGGTGTGAATGCTATTGAGCTTTTGCCCATTCAGGAGTTCGATGGTAACGATTCGTGGGGCTACAACCCCTGCTTCTACTTCGCTCCCGATAAGGCATACGGTACGAAGGAGGACTATAAGAGGTTTGTGGATGAGTGCCACAAGAGGGGTATTGCTGTAATTCTCGATGTTGTGTTCAACCACACTACCGGTCAGTTCCCCTGGGCTAAGATGTGGTGGGATCAGTCGAAGAACAAGACCGCTTCAAACAACCCCTTCTTCAATGTTGATGCACCCCACAATTGGAGCGTATATCACGACCTCAACCATACCTACCACAAGACCCGTTCCTACATCAAGGATGTTCTTAGGTTCTGGCTCAAAGAGTACAACATCGATGGCTACCGCTTCGACTTGACTAAGGGTATCGTTCAGAACCCCGGCAACTACGATGCAAGTGGTTACTCGCAGCAGCGTATCGATTGGCTCAAAGAGTATGCCGATGCAATCCGTGAGGCAGAGGGTGGTAGTGACGCATATATTATCTTCGAGCACTTCTGCGACAAGAGCGAGGAGGATGTTCTCGCAGCACACCGTGGCATTATGCTCTGGCGCAATGCCAACAACGCATCTTGCCAGAGTGGTATGGGCTACGGTAGCGATAGCGACTTTTCGAGCATCAGTGCCTACGGTCGTGTAGGTTTTGCAGAGAGCCACGATGAGGAGAGGGTTGCATACAAGATTAAAGCCTACGGTGCATCCAACCTCAAAGACAACTTCCCTTCGGCAAATGTGACTACTCAGCTTACTGGTCTTTACGCCGTAGAGTTCCTCTCGCCCTATCCTAAGATGCTTTGGCAGTTTGGCGAGTTGGCATACGACTACTCGATTGATATGAACGATAAGGGTCAGTTGGGCAATGGCGATCAGTATCGTACCCACCGCAAACCTATTCCTTGGAAGCTCGGCTACGATAAGGATGTCAACCGCACTGCGCTCTATGAGAATCTTTGCAAGATTATCTCGTTCCGTACCGAGAATCCTCAGATTTTCTCGTCCGACTCGGGTGACAATCACCGCAAGACTTGGAATGTGGGCGGTGGCTCGATGGGTGGCAAGACCCTCGTGTTGAGCAACTCCTATGGTGGCGTTATCGCAATTGCAAACCTTAGTGCAAATAGCGCAACTACCACCGTGAGTGTTCCCCAGAGTGGCGAGTGGACCAACATTCTCACTGGCAAGAAGGAGAATCTCGGTTCGAGCTACACAGTAACCCTCGGTGCACACCAGTGCGTAGTGCTCGGTAGGGTAAACTAATCTGTCCAACACCACCTTAAAAGGCGAAAAACAGATGAAGAAAATTTTTGTAACCATTATGACAACCCTCTGTGTGCTCTCGTTGAGCGCACAGAAGGTTGATCGTGTGGAGCCACTTTCGTGGTTTACCAATATGAAGACCCCCCTGCAATTGATGCTCCACGGCGAGGAGATTGCAGGCTCGGAGGTGTCGGTTGATGGCGAAGGTCTTACCTTGAAGAGCATCATCCGCACCGACAACCCCAACTATCTCTTCCTTGATTTGGATGTGAAGAAGGCTGGCGATTGGAACATTACACTCACCAAGGGTCGTAAGAAACACACCTTCTCCTACCACATCGACAACCGTCGTGAGGGCTCGGCAGAGAGGGAGAGTTTCAGCTCGAAAGATGTTGTCTATCTGATTATGCCCGATAGGTTTGCCAATGGCGACGAGTCTAACGACACCGTTGAGGCGTGTGCGGAGGGTTGCAATCGCAATGAGCCCTTCGGTCGTCACGGTGGCGACATTCAGGGTATTATCGACCACCTCGACTACTTGGCAGATTTGGGCGTGACCGCAATCTGGAACACCCCCGTGACTCTCGACAACGAGGGCTTTGCTTCCTATCACGGCTACTCCACCTCGGATTACTACCAGATTGACCCCCGCTATGGTAGCAATGAGCTCTATAAGGAGTTTGTGAATGAGTGCCACAAGAGGGGTATCAAAGTGATTTTCGATGTTGTGACCAACCACTGCGGTACGGCTCACTGGTGGGCAGGCGACTTCCCTTCGAGTGACTGGGTGCATAGCGAGAAGGCTCCCTTCATCACAAATCACGGCTGGATGATGCAGTCGGACCCCGTAAATCGCTCCACCCGTGACCAGAAGATGATGGTGGAGGGTTGGTTTGACTACTCGATGCCCGACACCAACTTGGAGAATCCCCTGGTGCTCAACTATTACACCCAGCTCTACTGCTGGTGGATTGAGTGGGCAAACTTGGATGGTCTGAGGGTCGATACCTTCCCCTACAACGAGAAGTGGAGTATGGCTCGCTGGACTCGCTCGATTCTCAACGAGTATCCCAACCTCAACATTGTTGGCGAGTGCTGGAACTCTGTTCCCGCAATCTGCGCATACTGGGAGGGCGATAGCAACAACCGTGACGGCTATTCGAGTGGTCTGCCTTCTGTTATGGACTTCCCCTTGCAGGAGAAGATTTCGATGGGTCTTTCCTCGCATCCCGAGGGTTGGATGTGGGGTGGTCACGGCGTCTATGCGTCGATTATGCAGGACTTCCTCTATGCAAATCCCAACACACTTCTAACCTTCCTCGACAACCACGATATTGAGCGCTTTGCCGATACTATTGATGGCGATGTGAGGAAGTATAAAATCGGTATGGCTATTATCTCGATGACTCGTGGCGTGCCTCAGTTGCTCTATGGTACCGAGATTATGATGCGTTCGAGCGATATGGCTATGGGTCACGGCGGCTCTCGTAAGGAGTTTGAGGGTGGCTGGAAGGGCGACAAGAACAATAAGTTCACTGCCGAGGGTCGCACTGCCGACGAGCAGGCAGCCTTTGAGCACACCCGCACCTTGCTCCGCTACCGCAACTCGGAGCCCGTGGTGCAGAGTGGCGCTCTCACACAGTTCTACCGCACAGACAACCTCTATGTTTTTGCTCGCCACAATGAGGAGAAGGTGGTTTTGACCATCACCAACTTCGCAGGCGATGAGCGCCCCCTCACTTGGAGTGACTATGAGGAGGTTATCCCCGCAGGTATGGTGGGTCGTAGCATCCTCACAGGCAAGAGCGTGACTGCTTCGGGCTCGGAGGCTGTGGAGGCTTATGGTTGTGATGTTATTGAGTTTATCAAATAGTAATCAAAAATACAGATATTGCAGATGAAAAACATTTATGAGACTTCGCCTTTTGCGACCTTCTTCCCCTCGGAGAAGGAGGTTAAAAGTAAGGCAAAGTACACCCTCTCGTTGAGGGTTTATGCTCCCACAGCACGCCCCTCGCAGAGGCTCTACATCGTGGGTAGCAGCGAGGTGCTCGGTTGCTGGGATGCAGAGAAGGCTGTGCCCCTCACACTCAGCTCCTACCCCTACTGGACTGTCGCTCTCGATTTGTCGAAATTGGGCGACGAGTTCGAGTATAAATTCATCATCAAGGAGAATGGCTCGACTTGGTGGGAGGATGGCTACAACCGTCGCTACTATGTGTGCGGTGAGATGGAGAGCGAGCACATCGACGCAACCTTCCGAGGCAACTTCGACTGGAAGGGCGCAGGTGTGGCAATCCCCGTATTCTCGCTTCGCACCGAGCAGAGTCAGGGCGTTGGTGACTTTGTGGATTTGAAGAAGATGGGCGAGTGGGCAGTGGCTACTGGTCAGAAAATCATCCAGATTCTCCCCATCAACGACACCACCCAGACCTTCTCGTGGAGGGATTCCTATCCTTATAGCGCAATCTCCATCTTTGCACTCAACCCTATGTACCTCTCCATTCGTGAGCTTGGCGCAGAGGGCGAGGAGCTCGATAGGCTCAACTCGTTGGAGTTCTGTGACTACGACGCAGTTGTTAAGATGAAGTTCGACTTCATCCGCAAGGCTTTCGCCAAGAGTGGCAAACGCACCCTCGGCACCAAAGCTTTCGCAAAATTCTATGAGGCAAACAAAGATTGGCTCGATAAATATGCGGCTTTCTGCTACCTGAGGGATAAGAATGGCACCGCAAACTTCCAAGCGTGGGGTAAGGATGCCACCTATTCCACCAAACTCGTTGAGAAACTCATCGACCCCTCCTTCAAGGAGTACAATAAGGTGGCTATTTACTTCTGGTTGCAGTATCAGCTCGACCGCCAGCTCAAAGAGAGCGTGGCATACTGCCGTTCGCTTGGCGTAGTGCTCAAAGGCGATATTCCAATCGGTATTTCGCGTGACTCTGTGGAGGCTTGGAGCGACGCTCGCCTCTTCAATATGAACTGCCAGGCGGGTGCTCCACCAGATGATTTCTCGGCAGATGGTCAGAACTGGGGCTTCCCCACCTACAACTGGGAGGTTATGGCTCAGGATGGCTACGCTTGGTGGAAACGCCGCTTCGAGAAGATGGCAGACTACTTCGATTTGTACCGTATCGACCACATCCTTGGCTTCTTCCGCATCTGGGAGATTCCTATGGATTCGATTGTGGGTCTTCTCGGCTACTTCAACCCCGCAATGCCATACAGCTACGATGAGTTGGCACAGAGGGGTATGCCTATGAATCGTGAGAGGTATGTTGAGCCTCAGATTCACTGGGACTACCTCGGCGAATACTTCTGTGGCGAGGACTGGACCCCCTACCTCGACGCTAAGGATAATGGCTACTTCTCGTTGAAGCCCGAGTATCGCACCCAGCGCCAGATTTTGGAGGCTCTTGGCGATAAGAATGACAAAGTTAAGAATGCACTCTATGGATTGACTGGCGAGGTGCTCTTCATTGAGGATCCCCGCAAACCCGGTCACTTCCACCCCCGCATCTCGGCACAGCACACCAAGAGCTACCAGTGGCTCTCGAACTGGGAGAAGGAGAGGTTCAACGAACTCTACAACGACTTCTTCTACCGTCGCCACAATGACTTCTGGGGCGCACTTGCAATGGAGAAACTCCCCGCACTCGTGGATGCAACCAATATGATGTGCTGCGGCGAGGACCTCGGTATGGTGCCTGCTTGCGTAGGTCCCGTGATGCAGAATCTCGGCATCCTTTCGCTCGAAGTTCAGCGTATGCCCAAAGACCCCGAGGATAAGTTCGGCTACACCAACCGCTACCCCTATGCTTCGGTCTGCACCACAGGTTCGCACGACACAAGCACCATTCGTGGCTGGTGGCGTGAGGATTGGGCAACCACTCAGGCATACTACAACGAGATTCTCTGGAAGCAGGGCAACGCACCCGCTGATGCAAGTGGCGAGATTTGCCGCACCATCGTGAATAACCACCTTCTTTCGCCCTCGGCACTCACAATCCTCCCCTTGCAGGATTGGTTGTCGATCGACGAGAGCGTTCGCAAGGCAGATGCCGATAGCGAGCGTATCAACATTCCCGCAATCGCAAACCACTACTGGCGCTATCGTATGCACCTGACTGTGGAGGAGCTTCTCACCAAGGAGTCGCTCAACGAGCAGATTAAGGGTATGGTTGAGTCTTCGGGTAGGTAATTTTTGGAAAAGTGGACTTGCCACCCATCCTCAAAAATGGGTGGTTTGTCCCGCCAAAGATGCAGGTTATCCCCGGGGCACACCTATTATAAAAATAAAATAGTATTTTTGCCAATGCCGATTGGCAAAGATAACCAAGAGATAAAACTACTTAATACATTAACTAATAAATCGCTTATGTTAAAACATTCACTAAGTTTTAGGAAGGCACTTTCCTTGATCGTAATGCTTGTGGTGTTTAGCGCAAGTGCGCTTGCACAGAAAGCATCCGTATCGGGTGTTGTGAAAGATGCCAAAGGCGAGCCTGTGATTGGTGCAACCGTGTCGGATATGACTACGGGTTTGGGTACCATCACAAGCTATGATGGCTCGTACACTATCAATGTGGACAAAAATGCAACCTTGTGGGTGAGCTATGTTGGTTACACCGACGCATACGAGCCCGTTGCAGGTCGCACAACCATCGACTTTACTCTCGAAGAGAGCGCACACCAGATCGAGGAGATTGTGATGGTGGGTTATGGCTCGCAGAAGAAGAAAGAGGTTACTGGCTCTGTTGCAAGTCTGAAATCGGAGGACTTCAATCAGGGTATCAAAACCAATCCTGTGGGAATGTTGCAGGGTAAGGTTGCAGGTCTTAACATTATCAAGACCACTTCGGACCCTACCAGCACTGGTTATAGTATGCAGATTCGTGGTTTCTCGACCCTCGATAAGGGTGCAGGTACCTCGCCTTTGTTCATTGTGGATGGTGTGCCCGTGAGCAATATCGACAACATCTCCAACGATGAGATTGCTTCGATGGATGTTCTTAAAGACGGTTCGGCTGCGGCAATCTATGGTACTCGTGGTACCAATGGTGTGATTATCATCACAACCAAGCGTGGCGAGAACTTCTCGAAAGAGGCTAAAACTTCGGTTGAGTACTCGGGTTATGTATCGGCTTCGGTGCGCAATGGCGATATGGGTATGTCAAACGCAGAGGAGTATGTCAATCTGAGCGCATTGTCGGATGGTAAGGTTGCTTCGGTACCCTACACCGACAAGTCGGGTAACACCTACGAGACCGACTGGGTAAGCGCTTTGTGCCGCCCCGTAGCATTCACATACCACAACAATGTGGCAATCGTTGGCTCGTCGCAGAACTTCAACTATCGTGCTGCTGTGACCAACAAGAGCGCAGAGGGTATTGCAAAGACCTCCAAGCGTGAGGAGACAATGGCGAAGATTGCTGTTTCGCAGAAGGCTCTCGATGGCAAACTCAACTTGCAGTATGACCTTTCGTATATGCAGTATCGCAACGATAAGTTCTGTGGCTCGTTTGAGCAGGCTGCTACCCTCAACCCCACCTATCCTATCTACGATACCGCTAACGAAAACGGATACTACTATCCCCTGGGCTCTGGCGAGAGCAACCCTGTTGAGAATATGAATCAGAGGGAGAGCTATGGCGATGGTAACTTCTTCCGTGGCTCGATTAAGGCTTCCTACCAGCTTTTGGATGGTCTTACTCTTAGCGCATTTGGAGCATTGGAGGAGGGCGACAACCGTGACTATTGGTACAACGGCATTGTGAACTCCGACGCAGGTGGCTCGAATATGGGTGGTCGCAGCAACAGTATGAACTTGAACAAACTCGTGGAGATTACCGCAGACTATGTGTGGTCGCAGGATGTACACAGCGTAACTGCTGTTGCAGGTGTATCCTACCAGCACTTTTTCAGCGACTGGTCGAATATGACCAATAGCGGCTTCCCCACTGGCGACATCAAATACTACCAGATTGGTAACGGTGACCCCAATAAGACCAATATGAACATTGGCTCGGGTCGTAGCACCAACAAACTTGCTGCTGCCTTCGGTCGTGTAAACTACTCCTACGATGGCAAATACTTGCTTTCGGCTTCGATCCGTCGTGAGGGCTCCTCTCGCTTTGGTGCAAACCACAAGTGGGGTTGGTTCCCTGCTATTTCGCTCGGTTGGAGGGTTAATCAGGAGGACTTTATGATGGGCGCTGACTGGGTTAATGACTTGAAAGTTCGTTTGGGTTATGGTGTGACTGGTAACGACCTCGGCAGCAACCTCAAATCGGTTGAGTTGCTCTCCAACAGCGGTTCGTTCTGGTACAATAACTCGTATGTATATACCTACGGTTTCAGCCAGAATGCAAACCCCGACCTCCGTTGGGAGAAGAAACACGAGTATAACTTCGGTTTGGACTATGCTCTTGCAGACAACCGCTTCTATGGTAGCTTGGATGTTTACTATCGCCACACTGAGGACCTCCTCTGGGAGTATGCTGTTCCTTCGCCTCCCTACCAGTACAGCAGCTTGCTTGCAAATGCTGGTGTGATGGATAGCTACGGTGTTGAGTTGATTCTCAATGCAGATGTAATCCGCACCAAGAACTTTACTTGGACTACTACCCCCACCATTGCGTTCAACCGCAACTATATTACCCAACTCTCCGACGAGGCTCAGGGCTTCAACTACAAGGAGACTACTTCGGGTGGCGTTGGTGGCAACGGTATTATGAATATGAACACTCAGGTTATTCGTGAGGGCGAGCAGGTAGGTTCGTTCTATGGCTACCGCTTTGCAGGTTTCAAGAGCGATGGTACTTGGATGTTCTACACTCGTGAGGATAGCAACGAGTTCGTGGTTTCCGACTCGGGTGCTACTGAGGCATACCGTCAGGTTGTTGGTAACGCACAGCCTATCTTCACTTTCGGTTGGAACAACACCCTCCGCTACAAGAATTTCGACGCAACCGTCTTCTTCCGTGGTGTTGTGGGCAACCAGGTGCTCAATATGACTCGCTGGGCATACGGTCCTACCACCGCAGTTAAGGGTGCAGTGTTTATGGAGGATATTGTTAATCCCCGAGAGAATCTCTTTGGTAAGGAGTATCGCAAGGAGGTTGTTTTGACCAATAAGTCCCGCTTCTCGGACTACTACTTGGAGGACGGCTCCTATATGAAGCTCGACAACATCACTATCGGTTACAACCACAAACTTCCCGAGGGCAGTGCAATCGAGAACTTGCGTGTTTACATCACAGGTCAGAACCTCTTTACCCTCACCAACTACTCTGGTCAGGATCCCGAGGTTGATACAACCAGCGTTGGTAACGCCGGTATCGACTATGTTGATTTCTACCCCACAGTTGCAACCTTCTTGGTTGGTGTAAACTTGACTTTTAACTAATCAAACGAGAAGAGAATAAGGATATGAAAAGATTGTTTTATATATTGGCTGCTGCCTTCACCCTCTCGATGACTTCGTGTACTGAGTTTACCGAGAGTCTTTTGGGTGAGGATAACTTCGGCAACCCCTCCGTTGAGGATATGATGTCCGATCCCGACGGTGCAGTAATGGTTATTGGTCAGGCATACGCTGACCTCAAATGGATTCACGATCACTGGGGCTACTGGGGTGTGAACTCCTTGACTTCGGATGAGGCTGCTTGCCCTCCTCGTAATGAGGGTGCAGACTGGTCGGATGGTGGCTACTGGACAAGTATCAATGTACACACTTGGGACTCGTTCGGTGAGGCATTCCGCAACATCTGGGACACCACTATCTCTGGTGCAGTACGATGCAACCAGATTCTTAACACTATGCCCAACTACAAGGAGAGCATTGGTAAAAACTACGACGCATTCGTAGGCGAGTTGGAGGTACTTCGTACCTACTACTTCTACCTCCTCTTCGACTGCTTTGGTCGCTTGCCCTACATTGAGAACTTCAAGCAGGAGTACAAAGATCCTCTGATGGAGCCTGCTGATGTATGGTCGCACTTGGTTGCTTGCTTGGAGCGTAATGCACCCAATATGACCGCTGTTTCGACAGGCAACCGTGCAAGCTACTATGGTCGTGTAACTCAGGGCTTCGCTTATGGTCTTCTCTCCCGTCTTTACCTCAATGCAGAGTCCTATGCCGAAGATGGCGAGGAGGGCTCGTTTGCAAACAAAGTGTTCTCCGACAAATACTTCATCCGTTCGGAGGCTGAGCGTGAGGGCGAGAACGATACCCGTCAGGTTATCCCTGCTCGTTGGTTGAAAAATGAGGGTGACTTCTACACCTGCTGCGTAGAGTGCTGCGATGCAATTATTGGCGCAAGCTCCTATGAGATTGAGCAGTGCTACTTCGACAACTTTGCTATTGCCAACGAGAATAGCGTGGAGAACATCTTTGTGACTGTTGATGATGGTAACGACAACTTCGACCACCGTAGCTGGGGTAGTATGTCGAGCAAATTCCGTCTGCTCGCTATGACCCTCCACTACAACCACCAGCAGACTTGGGACTTGGTAGAGAAACCCTGGTGTGGTTTCAGTGCTCGTCCTAAATTTATGGAGCTCTTCAAGAGCAACGATGATGTTCGTGGTGCAGGTAATGAGTTCTATGAGACCGAGATTGACATCCACACTGTGACCGATACAACCCACATTAAGGTTGGTAACAAAGAGTGGATCAAGTATGAGTACACCACCGAGCGTGGCGTAGGTATCGAGACTTCGCTCATCATCGACACCATCTACACCGAGGATGGCAAGGTTGATAAATATATCCGTGAGGGTATCAAACGCCCCGAGGGCACTGTTTGGTATGCAGGTACCTCCGCTAAGAAGCGTTGGGGTTGGTTCTTGGGTCCCGTTTTGGATACCGAAGGTCGCATCACTACCTATGCAGAGGTCAATCCCGAGTATGATGAGAAAGAGGCAGAGGCTCTTGGTAAAGACTATACCGTTCCTCAGGCTATCGATGTGCCCTCCATTATTGTTCCCGAGTTCCGTGACATCAACGACGCATCCTACAACGATGGTGCTCGTATGTGGAAATATGAGTTGGACAAGACTGGTAAGGTACGCTGGGCAGACAACGACTTCGTGATTATGCGCTACGCAGAGATTCTCTGGAACAAAGAGGAGGCTATCAAGCGTGGTGGTAAAGGTGCTTCGGGCACAGGTTCTGTCGATTTCAAAACTATGTTGGCTCGTAACTTCGAGTACAATGATGGCGATGTAGAGGCTCGTGCTAATAAGTACAAAGAGGTGTATGGCGATCCCGCAGGTTGGGGTGTTGAGCAGATCCTCGACGAGCGTGGTAGGGAGTTCTACTGGGAGTTGTTGCGTCGTCGTGACCTCATCCGTTTCGATGAGTACAAGAATGTTCAGTATGTTGTCGGCAGCGATAGCTACCGCAACTGGTTCCCCATTCCCTACGCTGTAATCGAGAGGGCAATCCGTGACGAGAACGGCAAACCCATCTGGACACAGAATAAGGGCTACACCGATCCTTGGGCAAACAAATAGTCTGTGAGAAAAAGACACAAACAAACCCTTTATATTTAACTAATTAAAAAACACAACACAATGAAAAAACTTTTGTATTTTGCTGGTGCTATGGCACTTATGGCAGGTATGGTTGCTTGTGGTCCCGAAGAGGGTCCTACTGGTCCCAACCTTGATGAGGCTGTTGAGGTAGGCTTCTATGTAATCGGTGATGCTGTTGGCGTAACCGACATCGTAGGTGAGGCTATGATGGGTGCTGGTTACAACGAGAACGGTCCCGAGCGCGACGAGAATGGTGCAGTTATCGACGCCACAACCAACAAGCGTGGTACCAACCAGCTCCGTAGCGGTATGTATGAGAAATATGTATGGCTTGAGGCTGGCAAAGACTTCGAGATTGTTTATTTCGACGGTGAGCAGCGCACTCGTTACGGTGCTGTTTTGGATCGTGAGATTTCCAAAGAGCAGACTGGCGACGGTTTCCCCGAGGATCCCCAGTGGGGTAAGATTGGCGAGCTCGACACTACCGAGTCCGCACCCGCTTTGCAGGTTCCCGAGACTGGTTTCTATCACATCGTTCTTGACGACGCTTCGAACCAGGAGGATAAAGCTGACTTCGCTTTGATTATGGTTCTCAAAGCTAAGATGAGTACTCGTGGTGACAACAACGGTTGGGGTAACACCTACGGCGTTGAGGCGCGTGCTGAGGATGGCACTATCACTTGGACTTGGGCTGAGCAGACTTTCAGCAAAGCAGGTGCTAAGTTCAAATTCGCTTACAACCACGGTTGGAAGATCGCTCTCGACCTTTCGGGTAACATCAAATGCAACACCAACCTCGGTTGGACCAGCGCAGACGACCACAAACTCTTGCAGGGTGGTGCCGATATCGTTGTTGATAACAAAGGTATCTACACTATCACTTTGACCTACAAGATGGGTAAAGGCGCTCACGGCAACTCGTTCACCTACAATATTGAGCAGACTGGTACTATTGAGACCAATGTTCCCGACAACCTCTATATCATCGGTAACGAATTCGGTAACTGGGATTGGACTTCCGAGGGTGTCGTTGAGATGACCCGTGTAAACGGTGGCAACGCATACTGGGCAGTTCGTTATATGACTACTGCTACTCAGTTCAAGTTTAATAGTGTTTTGGATTGGGATGGTGGTCAGTTCTGCGACCTCGGTGTAAACAAAGAGGGCTTCATCACTGTCAGCGACAACAACCAGGTTGAGGAAGATGGTCTCTACCTCATCCTTGTTGACTACGATACCGACAAGGTAAGCGTTACTCCCGCTAACATCTGCGGTTTGGGTGATGCATTTGGCGGTTGGGATGCTACCAACGCTGGTCAGGTTGCAGGTACCGTAAATGAGGATGGTACTGTAACTCTTACCACTACTGCTGCTGGTCTTCTCCGTTCGTTCGTTAAGATTGAGGGTGTAGATGCTTGGAAGTCGGAGTTCACCGTACTCGATGGCGCTATCGTATATCGTGGCGAGAATGATGACTTCAATGCTACCACCGCAACAACTGTTGAGGCTGGTAAGACCGTTACCTACAACTTCAACGCAGGTACTGCTACTATCGAGTAATCTATTCGATTCCGATACTTCGGGGCAACTCCATAAAGGGGTTGCCCCTTTTTTTCTTGGGCGAGAGCCTGTCGTGGCTAAGACCGACAAACAATCTTTAAGGGCTCTAAGGGCATTAAGGACTTTAATGATTTTGAGGAAATTCTCAACTCTCAATTCCCAATTCTCAATTCTATTCACTACCTTTGTGGTGAAAATCAAACCAATCCACTATGAGTACGCACACCACACGAGCACCTTATCGTGCAACCGACCCCCTTAGAATGTTGATTGACGACAATAGCGCACTGCTCTTTGTGCTCAGTCGCTTTGGCATACCTCTCGGCTTTGGCGAGAGGAGCGTGGGTGATGTGTGTGCAACCAAAGGGGTGGATGCGGCGACCTTCCTCGCTGTGGCAAACTTCGTGAGTGGTAGGGAGTATGACAGTGACGATATCTCCCTCGCACAGCTGATGGAGTATCTGCGCAAGGCACACATCTGGTTTTTGGAGTTCAACCTCCCCTCCATCCGTCGCAAACTCATCGAGGCGATAGATTGCTCGGGTAAGGATGAGGTGGCACTCCTGATTTTGAAGTTCTACGACGACTTTGTGACGGAGGTTAGAGGTCATATGGGGCACGAGAACTCCACAGTCTTTGCCTATGTAGATTCGCTGATGAAGGGCTACCTTAATCGTGAATACACCATTGATAGTTTTGCGGCGATGCACTCCAATCGTGATTCCCGCCTCGACGATAAGCTCTCCGACCTGAAAAATGTCATCATTCGCTACTACCCACAGGATACCAATGGCGATATGCTCCATTCGGTGCTCTTCGATATTATCAACTGCGAGAACGACCTTGCGCTTCACTGTGCTGTGGAGGACAAAATCTTCGTGCCCGCTGTGAAGAGGGCAGAGGAGGATGTGCGCACACAGGGTGCCAACTATGGCGAGGAGCATATTGATGTGAGCGACAATACCTCCGAGCAGCTTTCGCAGAGGGAAAAGGAGATTATTGCTTGTGTGGCAAAGGGTATGACCAGCAAGGAGATTGCCGATAAGTTGTGCCTCTCGGTACATACCGTGACCACCCACCGTCGCAACATCACGGGTAAGCTCCAAATCCACACCTCCGCAGGACTCACAATCTTCGCCATTGTCAATAAGTTGGTGAGCATCGAGGAGATAAAAGTGCAGTAAAAGAGAGATAGATTAAACCTTAACAAGAAAATCATACCAATGAAAATTCAAAACTTTTGCGCTCTTGTAGCCCTCTCGGTTATGGTGGCGCTGCCAATGGGTGCCAATGCCCAGCAGAAGATATCCAACCGCTACTCTATGGAGCTTGTGGAGGTGGGCGACGGTACCTATGAACTCAAAAAAAGGGATAGGTATAAGTATATCAACCTCAATGAGGTGCCCGACCTATTGACCGTCTATGAGCATAAGAATATCGCTTCGAGCAAGCTCTACAAGTCGTGCGTGAGCGAGGAGTATGTCTATAAGAGCTACCCCGACTACGACCTGAAACTCATCGTAGATCGTGCGGTGAGCGACACTCCCGCCCCCTTTATCGTGTGGATTCACGGTGGTGGTTGGTCGAAGGGTAACAACAACGCCTTCCGTATCTCGTCGCAGTATATTGCCGTGCAGAAAGGCATTGCGGGCGTGCGTATCGCCTACTCACTCGCAGGACAGACTGGCGCAACTATTGATGTGTCGTTGGAGGATATTGAGGATGCTGTTAAGTGGGTGCAGGAGCACGCCGAGGAGTTGAATATCAACCCCAAGAGTTTCGGCTTCTGTGGTCAGTCAGCAGGCGCTCACCTCTCGGCAGCCTCGGCAATGACCATTAAGGGCACTAAGGCGATGGTTGGCTATGCGGGTGCCTATAATCTCCCACTGGTGGAGGGTGGTGTTGTGAAGTCGCCAAACTCCAAGATGCGTTACTACTTCCACGACTATACGGATGCAACGCTCGGGGAGTATTCGCCTGTGAATATGGTGCCAAGAAAGAACATCCCTGCGGTATTGCTGTTTCACGGCACGGGCGACAGTATCTTGGACCACACACAGAGCGTGGAGTTTGCCGAGGTGTTGAAGTCGAAGGGTGCAGATGTGACACTCGATTTGCGTGAGTATTACGACCACAACCTGCACAGCAAACGAAGTGATATTGGTGGCGAGCTACTACTCCTTACAGCCAACTTCTTCGAGAAGCATTTGAAGTAAAAAATAAGGTACATTTTCATCGGAAAATGTACCTTATTTTTTTGTCAATCGCCCAAGTGGATGGTCGCTTGCTGCCAAGTGTAACCCTATGGAACAGGGTCGTAGCCACTCCCTCCCCAGGGATGACAGCGGAGGAGTCGTTTGAGTGCGAGCCAACCGCCTTTGAGTGCACCATATTTGCGGAGTGCTTCGATGGCATATTGCGAGCAGGTGGGTGTAAATCTGCAAGTCGGGTGGGGTTTCAGAGGCGAGATGCAGACCTGATAGAAGCGGACAAGCGCCACGAGTGGGGCACTGGCTATGCGCCTAAATTTTGCCCGTAACTTTTTCCAAAATCCCTCCGATTGCATTTCTTATGGTGTTGAAGTCCAAAATCTCTTTGGTGGTGTAGATAAGACCCAAGTCGAGGTGCTTGCCCTGCTCTGTGGCACGAGCCACGATGGGGAGTTTCTGTGTGCGATATGCCTCCCTCATACGGCGTTTGAGCAGATTTCTGCCCACCGCCCTCTTGATGTTGCGCTTGGGAACGACGAAGAGCACCGACACCTGAGCCTCATCCTCAGGGGTAGCCTCACGGAGCTTGTAGATATAGCGGAAGGGGTAGATAAGCCCACTCTTGTTGCGCACAAAGAGGGCATCCACCGCAGCACCGCCGTGAAGCCTCTCCGCCTTTCGGAGCCCATATCTTTTCTCCTCTGCCATCTCTTGTATCTGTTTGGGTCTTGGTGTTGAAATCAAATGCGGGGCATCATTTCCGACACCCCGCATATCTTGTTGTTGCTATTTTGCACGAACCTCGGGGCTCTCCTCTGTGGTTTTGCGCTTTGCACGAGAGCGCTTCACGGGTTTAGCCTCTTGCGCCTTGATGAAGTTCTCCGCCTTGTGACTGTGGCTGAACTCGATGGGCTCAATCTCCTTGCCTGCCTTAGCGTCTGCAACGAGAAGCTCCACAGCCTTTGCAATGTTGGGAATACCTGGGGCGGGGGCTTTGGAGTAGATCTTCAAACCTGCCTCCACGGCTGCCTTTGCGGTGTTCTCGCCCAGCACAACAATCATAGGGATATTCTCGGTGCCAAACTGCGCCACGAGCGACGCAATCTCATTGGGGCTGTAAAATACCAACATATCGTAGTCCGAGATGTTCACGCCCGAGAGGTCTGCGCTCACGGTGTGGGCGAAGATAAGACTGCGGAAGTTGAGGTGCAACTTTTCGAGAGTCTGGGGAATTTCGGGGTTGTGGGGCTCGGCGAGTGCGAGGATGAAACGCTCGTCTTTGTGTTTGAGGATAATCTCCATAAAGTTGTCGAACTTACCGTCGGCAAAGAAGATTTTGCGCTTGCGATAGACGATATATTTCTGCAAGTAGAGAGCCACAGCCTCATTTACGCAAAAATACTTCATCGTTTCGGGTATGTTCACACGAGCCTCCTCCGCAATGCGGAAGAAGTTGTCGATAGTTGTACGGCTTGTGAAGATTACTGCCGAGTAGTCCAAGATTTCTGTTCTCTGGCTACGGAACTCTTTGAGCGATACACCCTCAATTCGCATAAAGGGTTTGAATGTAAGCTCGAGGTTATTTTCCTTTGCGACCTGATAGAAGGGCGACTTTTCCATTACCGCAGGTTGGGGCTGCGAAATCAATATGCGTTTAATTTTCAATGCTTTGTGTTTATTTGGTTCGACATTAAATGACGCTACTCCTTACCATCACGGTAAGCACTGCGCCGATGGGAATCAAAACGACGGTGCAAAGGTACAAAAACCAAAGTAAAATAGAAATTTTTTGTTCAATAAAGAAAACTAAACTTTTTGTTATATAGACAAAAAGCGCCACGCAAGCCACCAAAAGTGCTATCGTGCCGAAGAGTTCCACTGAGGCTCCCGTATTGACCACAAACAAAAGTGCCACAGGGGTGACAATGATTGAGGCAAGTCCCATAAGCGTTTCGGAGAGAACGCCCAGACCTTCGGACACCTCCTTGCGCCTTGTGAGCGTACAGATGCCGATGGTCACAATTCTCATAGCCCCTCCGAGGGCAAGGAGTACAAGGGCAAAGAGTGGTACGAGCCATAGTGGGTCAATTCCTCCCACTCCCGCGGCGCCCACAGCGCCCATCCAGCCGACAGCCACGAGCGACCACGCAATAATGCCCATTGCCACCGAGTTGCGCACCGCCCTCATAAAGAGGTAACTCAGTTCATCCGCAACTCTTATGCCAAGATTTTTGCCAATGGCGATTTTTGCCATCTGCCCGATATGCCCACCATAGGCGAACATCACAAAGAGGTAGTAGGCAAAGAGTGCCACAACCATAACCCACACCACAATGTTGTCCGTGAGCGATAAGAGCATCTCAGCTGCCTCCTCGGGTTGAGCGACAAGGCGTGCCTGCGAACCAAAGAGGTCGCCTACGCTTGCCACCGGGAGGGTGTCCGAAAGTGGGGTGATATGTTGCTCTGTTATGCTCATTTGTTGCTCATTATCGAAAAGTGTTAGTCATCGCTCTTGCGCACCGATATGCGGATGGTTGTACCTCCACCTATCTCACTATCCACCACGGCTATATGACCACCGTGATACTCCTCAATGATGCGCTTCGAGAGCGACAGACCCAAGCCCCAGCCACGGGTCTTGGTCGTAAATCCTGGCTCAAAAATCTTCTTCCAGTTAGCCTTGGCTATACCCTTGCCGCTATCCTTCACATCGATGTGTGCCCACTCGTCGTCGGTTGAGATGATTACCGAGATGGCACCCACGCCTTGCAGGGCGTCGAGGGCATTTTTGAGGAGGTTCTCCACCACCCACTCAAAGAGTGCAGCATTCATCATCACACGCACGGGGGCGATGGCAAGACCATTGTAGTCGAGGGTCACACGGCGGGGTATGCGTGTGCGGAAGTAGATTACGCAGTCGCCCACAACTTCGCCTAAGTTGGTAGCCGAAAGAGCCGTCTCGGAGCCAATCTTACCGAAGCGGTCTGCCACCTTTATGAGCCTTTTGAGGTCTTTGCTCATCTCCTCGATAGCCTCCTCGGGGACACTCTGCGAGCGCAGATATTCGAGCCAACCCATAAGCGAGGAGATGGGGGTGCCGAGCTGGTGGGCGGTCTCTTTGGCAAGACCAATCCAGACCCTATTTTGCTCATCTTGCTTGGATGTACGGAAGGTCATAAAGGCGAAGAATGCGAAGATTGCCACCACCGCCAACTGCACATAGGGGAAGAATATGAGCCAGTCGAGCAGTGCCGAGTTGCCATAGAAGAGTATGTAGTGATAACCTCGGGGCGTGGTAATCTCTATGGGGGTGTTCTGCTTGGATAGTTTGAGCAGAAGTTTCATCCTCCTATCGGGATGATTTACGATAGCCTCGGGTATGAGGTGCGACTTCTCAACTCTCCCGCCCTCATCAAGCAGAATGTAGGGGATATTCTGATTATGAACAACTTGGAAGATTAGCGGGTCGTTGTGGGTGCTCTCGCCCATACGCTCCATAGCATACGACCAGAGCGCCATCTCGTTCATCTCCTTGTGTTGGAGCATACGGGAGAGGCGGGTGGAAAAGAGGATGGACATCGTGCCGATAATCACTGCCACGAGAGTCACCAATACCCTCTTACGATAGGGGGTATTCTTAATCCTCTGCCACAATTTTTCCCCAAAGTCTTTCATATTTCCGTCTTCCGTCTAACTCTCAATTGTTCAACCTTCGTCTGCCCTCGCTTACTCGCATTTACCTCAATTTTTCTCCGTGTCCTGTGAGGTGCGAATGGTGTTGTACCTCTCGGGGTTTTGGAGGAGTTCGATAGCCACGGCGAGTTCGTCGTCGTCACGCAGCATATGGGCACTCGCACCCTCCGAGTAGCAGTAGCGGCTCACGAGTTGATTTTCGATAACCTTCTGCAACTCATTTTTATAGAGGCGCAGGTTGTCCTGCGTGTCGTTGGTAATCTTTCTCTCAATCTCAGCCATTTCGGCGGTCATACTCTCCTCCCAGCGCTCCTTCTCAGCAGCCTTCTTGAACTCCCTCCAAAGGCGGTTGGCATAGCTCTCCCACTCAACCTTCTTATCCGCCATAAAAGCCACAAACTCCTCGTAGCCTTCGTCGGAGAAGTGGTACTCGGTGGGGATAATCGCCCCCTCCAACTCGTCATAGTGGCGTGCGCAGTAGTCTGTGATGAAGTCATCCACAAAACCCTGTGCATAGACCATCACAGCAAACGAACTGACATATTCGGGCTCGACCTTCACATCGGGCATCACACCGCCGCCATCATATACCTTCCTGCCGAGCGAGGTGCGGAACTCCTGAATGAGTGAGTCGGGTACGGTCTTGACGCTCCTCTCGCCATTGTGTGCGGCATAGTCGAGCGCTTGTATGCACCTGCCGCTGGGGAGGTGATACTTGGCGGTGGTCATCTTCATATAGGAGTTGTAGCCCATAGGTATGGTGGTCTGCACCAACCCTTTGCCGTATGTGCGCTGACCAACGAGCACTGCTCTGTCGTAGTCCTGCAATGCGCCCGACACAATCTCCGCAGCCGATGCCGAGGAGTTATCTACAAGCACCACAATGGGTGTTGTTTCATCGATGGGTGCCGTTTGGGTGGTTATGGACTCCATTTGG
>JAGCJH010000046.1 GCA_017648105.1 Tidjanibacter sp. | reverse complement strand
CAGAGCCCGAACTCGCTCCCGCACCCAACATTTCGAAGGAGGTGCCTGCTTGCTCCATTGCAGAGTTCGCCAACTACCGTAAGTGCTTTGATAGCAGTGATGTTATCGGTGACTTCTCGGGTGTGTGCTTCAATGCAGATAAGACAGGTCTTATCGGTGTGAGCAACTCTGGTGGTACTCTCTGGAACATCAACTTCGATGGTACAAGGGAGAGCACCCACTTCGCCAAATTGGAGAAAGATTTGGAGGGTGTGACCGTCGATCCCGTAAGTGGTACCATTTATGTATGCGACGAGAAGGATAACTATGTATGGAGGGTTTTCCAGGAGGATGGTAAGTACAAAGGTCGTCGTGTTGTGCAGATTGACGCAAACGCCTACGATTCCAACAGTGGTTTGGAGGCTATTACCTACCACGATGGCTACCTTTATATCGGCAATCAGAGCCCCGCAAACCTCGTTATCTACTCTTTGGAGCACGAGGGCGTGGCGCTTATGTACAACGCATCGTTTATTAGCGAGTGTTTCTCGGATTTGTGGTTTGATACTACCAACAACACCCTTTGGGCTGTTGATGCTTGGGCTAATGAGATTGTGAACTTCACAATCTGGGGCGACTTCATTGCTCGCTTCAAACCCAGCGCAGTGCCTTGGATTGAGGGTATCTGCCTCGACTTCGAGAATAACATTGCGTGGTTTGCTTGCGATAGCACTGGTCAGCTTTTCTGCGCTGATATTGTGCGTGCCGAGTAGATTATTGGCAAAAAAAGATTGTTGCCGTGGGGTGGGAGAGCCTCCTGCCCCACAAGCAACACTCCATATTCTAAAAAAATACTGAAACGAAAGAGAGAGTGGCAAGAGCCACACCAAAATGACCACCCACATTGAGAGGGTAGTCCACCAAAACGGAAAATAATCTATAAAAACTATATGCTATTATGAGCGAAACTACTAATTTGAATCACGAAGAGGAGCAGGTTTTCGATCCACTGGATATGAATAACTACAAGGTAGAGAAACTACCTAAGATGGAGAAGAGTGGCTTCGAGAAATGGATGGCTCGCTTGGGTGGTCCTTTGGCTATTCTTGTCTTTGTGCTCATCTATTGGATTGCTGACATCGGCTTTTTGGATAACATCACCGCAGAGGGCTTGACGGGTGCGAAGGCTATCAAGAGGCTCAACGAACTCGGACTTGTTGACTTCATTCGCTCCAACTACGCGATGCTTGCAATCTTTGCGGCGGCTATCGTGTTGTGGGTAACGGAGGCAATCCCCAACTACCTCACTTCGTTGCTTCTGATTTGCGGTACCGTGCTCACTGGTGTCTTGCCCCAGAAGGAGGCTTTTGCACAGCTCGGTCACCCCGTTATGTGGCTCAATATCTTGTCGTTCGTGTTGGCGAGTATGCTCGTAAAAACAAGGGTTGCAAAGAGATTCGCACTTTGGTTTGTACTGCGCTTTGGTAAGAATGCAAGCGGTATATTTTTCAGCTTCATTGTTATCAACTTGGTGCTTTCGATGTTCATCTCGGCAACGACTGTGAAGGCAACCATCTTGCTCCCCATCTTTATGGTGGTAGCTGCAATTTATGGTGCAAGCAATGGTGAGCGTAACAATTTTGGTCGTAACCTCGTGCTCCAAAACTTGTTCCAAGTGAATATTGGTGCGAGTGGTTTTATGACTGGCTCGGGTGCCAACCTGCTCGCTGTGTCGATTATCGCAGGTGCCGTGGGTGGCTTTGAAATCTCCTATTCCAACTGGCTCTCGGCTGCACTTCCTCTTGCAATCATCCTTTTGTTGCTCGGCTGGATTGTGGGTGCAAAGCTCATCTTCCCAATGAAAAAGGAGGAACAAGTACCTCAGATTGATGGTGGTATGGAGCGCTTGCGCAAGGAGCTCCACGCTATGGGTAAAGTGTCATTCGATGAGATTAAGGCTGTCTTGATTTTTGTGGGCGTGCTCGTTCTTTGGGTTACGAAGAAGTGGCACGGCATCGACGAAACAACCGTTGCATTTATTGGTGCTATCGTGGCGCTGATGCCTAAAATTGGTATTGTTAAGTGGAATGATGTAGATATTCCTTGGCACTTGATGCTCTTCTCGGCTGGTGCTTATGTGCTTGGCTCGGGTTTGAATGCTACCGACCTCCACGTTACCATTGTAGATACAGTTTTCGATGGCTTCGGTATCACGCAGAACACTCCCTATTGGGTGCTCTATTTGGTGCTCACTGGCTTGATGTTGCTGAGCGCTCTGGTATTTTCCAGCAAGAATATGCGTACGATGATTTTCGTACCTATTGCAATCGCCACCGCACAGAAGTTTGGCTATCCCATTATGAGCCTTGCCTTCCCCGTTGCACTTCTGATTGAGCACGTCTATGTACTGCCCTTCAATAGCAAACCCGCAGCGCTGCTCTACACCACCAACCATTATAGTTGGAGTGATACCTTTAAGTTTGGTATTACGATGATGTTTATCGCTTGGGTGTTGATTTTGCTCTGGGGCGAAACCGTGCTCAAATGGTTGGGCTTCACTCCTGGTTTGTTCTAAAAACGACAATACACAACAATCTAATAGACGAGTAGAGGGAGTTTCAGGTGTCGCTCTCCACAACTATCCTACATCTTCTAACGCCGAAAAAATGTTGGGTAGTAAAGATGTGACTCTCTGAACCTCTATCTCGACTATTGGGTTGAAAACCATAAAGATAGGATGATTACTATTCAGGCAAAAAAACACGACAACTTCTCTGTGGAGTTCAAGTTCGGCTTCGAGGGCAACCAAGAGGTCGGGCGTGGGGAGTTTATGGTCAATTCGTGGATTTTTGTCCCTAATAGCCTCGATATCAACCCCCAAACCTACGGTAAGGATCAGTTCTACCGAGATATCAAATCCAATGTGAGGCTCATTACGCCTGTTTATCTCCTGCGTGAACTCTCCGATGCCGACTCACTCCCTTTTGTGAGCCTGCGTGCCTCGTTCGAGAGGCTGGCATCGTCGCCTACGCCTGCCACGGAGGAGGCGTATGAGTCGCAGATAAAGATGTTTGCAGCCATCTTTAAGAGCGCACTGAGAAATCACTCGATACACACCTCTCGGACTGAGACTCCTGCCGATGTTGCATATCTCACGGAGGACTTTGTGGCAGAAGTGAAGGCTATTGTGAAGATCTATCGCTCGATGTATCAGCTCATAAATGTGCCTACGGTGGAGGATCGCTTGCGCAACTACTACCTCTTTGGCGATGAGATTATGAGCCATATTATAGATGTTCAGAGCGTGAGGATTCTCAAACAGATAGATCGCCTCTCGTCGCCTCTTCTGACGGATGCGAGGGCTCGATTGGTGGATCTTGTGAGGAGCGAGAAGGAGTATAAACGCACCCAACGCTACGAAATTGTCGAGGAAAATGACGCTACTGGCAACCGTGCGCTGGTCTTCCGTTATGGACTCTTGAAAAAGTATATTGAGAGCGAACTATACATCAGACTCAATAAGAAGCGTGATGGCTTTGCTGTCGAGCAGGTCTATTATAGTCTTGCAGCAGGCTTGGCAATGATTTTTGCGACTGCTGTGGCGTGGTTTGCGCAACTTAAATATGGCAACATTACGGGTCCCCTCTTTATTGTGCTCGTTGTGAGCTATATGCTCAAAGATCGCATTAAGGATCTTATGCGCTACTACTTTGCCCACCGCTTGGGTAATAAGTATTTCGACAATAAGGCGGAGGTGCGCATTCTCGACCATAAGGTAGGATTGATTAAGGAGGGCGTGGACTTCATTAGTGAGAATAAGACCCCGTGCGAGATTATGGATATTCGTGGTCGCTCATCGCTCGTGGAGGCAGAGAATCGCATCTTTGAGGAGAAAATCCTGCTCTACCGCAAACGCATTGTGATTGATAACGAACAACTTGGCTTGGCGAGTGCCTATCCTGTGAAGGGTATCAATGAGATTTTGCGCTTCCATATGCACCGCTTTGTGCAGAAGATGGATAACCCAGAGGTGCCTGTCGATACGGTCGATAGCGAAGGTAGAGTTGCGACCGTAAAGGTGCAGAAGATTTATTATATCAATGTGGTTATGCAACTTGTCGAGGGCTCAACCACCTCCCTCCACCGCTTCCGTATCGTTATGACCCGTAAGGGCATCCTCGATGTCGAGAAGATTTAACCACACCAATTCCTCATAAAAAAGGCTGTCCGAGTTTCGGACAGCCTTTTTTCGTATTGGCGAGCAAATTACGCCTACGAGAGTGCCTACTCTGCGGGTAGGAGCTCGGAGGGGAGCTCTGCACGAATGTAGGTGCAAACATCGCCAGCGTTGTCCTTAGCCACAAGGCGCATACTCTCGGCAGTGAGGCTCTCGACAATGTAGCGGTGGTTCCATTCGCCAGCACCGTGATCATAGTCGCCACGAATAACCGCTACACCCAATTCATCATCCACATAGATATAGTAGCGACCAGTAAGTGTACGGGTGCCGAAGCTGTCCATATTCTGGTACATCGTGAAGGTGCGGTCGGCACGCACGAAGTCGATATAGACATAGCAACCCTCTGCAAGAGGAGCGTCGTTCCACAACGAGAGTTTCCAAGTGCCCGAGATGTTATTGGGTGTTACCTCCAACTCTATGGGTTTGGGCTCACCCTCGCCCTCGCCATTGGACTCACAGCCAACGCCTACAACGAGCAAGGCTGCCAATGCCATCATTCTCAAAAAGTTCTTCATATAGTTTATCTCTATTTTTATTTATTTCTCAATCGTTACTTCAATTTTGCGTTCCCTCGGAGGTGTGTTAATTCCTGTAAGGTAGAGCATCAAAGCCTCCCCTTTGGTTGGGGTGTAGGTTATCACCAGGTCACCCTCTGCACCCTTTTCGAGCACTTCGGGCTCGGTGTGGGCTGTGAGATTTGGGGTCGAAAGTCTTTTGTCGTGTGAGATGCGGAGTGGGGTAGAGCCACAATTCATCACTGCAATTCTCGCCTCGCCACCTCTCTCGGGCACCGCTGCGCTCTTCTGTCGCAAACCGAGCACCCCAATGGAGTGGGGGTAGTCGCCACTGCGGTCGAGTGAGGGTGTAACCCTGCCCACGATAGTGATAATCGCAGTGGGTTTCTCCTCGGAGAGGGTTGTATAGACAAACAGCCGCTGATTGACCTTACCTGCGTGCCCTTTGGGGTAGTAGGTTACATCAATCACACCCTCCGACGCATTGACACTCATTCGCCTGTCCAGTTTCGCTACAAGGCATCCACAACTCGACTGTATGCGTGTGATTGTGAGTTTATTGCCCTCTTTTGCGCTCCAATGCAGTTGGGTGTGCCACGATGTGTCATCCTCGCTGATGGTGTCAAACGAGTGGGTTGTGCCCCCCTCAAAGAGCATCCACTCGCCCTCCAATGTTGTGGGCATTGCAGCCTTGCGCACCTCTTTGGGAATTGTTGGGAGTTGGGCACGAAGCATAACAGTGGGAGCAAATATCGCCCACACGAGTGCCACGATTACAACCCTTCCAACTCTCATATTACATCCAACCGTTGCCACCTGCACCCTTGCGCACAGTGATTGTGAAAGTGTGCTGCTCGCTCTTACCTGCTCCCTCTACGGAGAGAACAGCCGAAGTGGAGCCACTCTGCAAGCCTTTGAACACAAGAGTGTCGTCCTTGTTCTCACACGAAGCGATACTCTGGTTGTCGATAGTTACGGTGTAGCTATAAGCCTTTCCACCTGCGAAGTAGCGTGCGGGAACTTCCACTTTGCTCTCTCCCTCGCCTACATAGATGTTGGGGAAGCGGAGAGGAGTGCCACCCTTGCCAATCTTATCCAAGAGTGCCGCAGCGTCAATCAGACCTGTGCCCATATTGTTTGCATAGAGCGAGAGATCCATCTGCATAGGTTGCAGAGGACCGAGGTCTGCAACATAGCGGTGATAGAACTTCGTTCCCTTGAAATACTCATCAATGGGGCGTGCGCTCTCATACATCCACGCTTTGAGTTGCTCGGGAGTAATCTGCACAGCAAGCTCGGTTGCATAGGAGATTGCCAGAGCCAAGACACCCGAAATGTGAGGACAAGCCATCGAGGTACCCTCCATATAGCCGTAACCACTGGGGCTCACATTGGTAGGCAGGGTAGAGAGAATACAACCCACCTCGCCGTGCTTGTGGTTTTCATCCACATAATCCCAGTAGTAGTCCTGATCGCCACCAGGTGCGGAGATGGAGGTGCCGACGCCATAGTTGGTATATACCGCAGGGGTGTAGTCGGCTGCAATCGCTGCTACTGACACAGCAAAGTCGGCAGCACCGGGGAAACCAGCCGCAGGAGCACTCTCATTGCCACCCGCAAAGACCACAACACCACCATTGATTGCGCCATTGGGCGAGCCTGCGTTGTGTATGAAGTAGTCGAGTGCGCTGAACTCCAAAGGCGAGCCTTCCTTCCACTCCTCTTCGGTGCGGAAGCCCTGCTCTCCCCAGTCGTAGATGTTAGCCTCGCCCGACACATAACCCCAGCTACACTGCAAGATTACTGCGCCATTGTCGGCTGCATATTTCATAGCCCTTGCCACATCGAGTACGCTTGCACCGCTGACGCCCGAGAAAATCTGGCACGACATAATCTTCACGCCACCAGATTTGCCATCGCCACCAGCGATGGAGCTTACACCCTGATTGTTGTTATTCACTGCGGAAATCACACCTGCCACGTGGCTACCGTGACCTGAGTCGAGGTAGTCTGTCCAAGTGATTTTACCCATACGCTTAACGAAGTTATAACCATTCACATCGCCTGCGTAGCCATTGCCGTCGTTGTCCTCGTATGAGTTTGCACTATTCTCAGTGATAGCCAAGAACTCTTTCTCATTGACCCAGATGTTGTCTTTCAAGTCGGGGTGCTCCACGCATACGCCCTCATCGAGTACTGCAACAATCACATCTTCGTGACCAGTGCTCTTTGCCCAAGCACCCAAGATGTTTACATCCGCACCCGCCTTGCTCTTCACAACACCATCTTGGGTAAAGAGGTCGCCATTGTTGATGAGGTTCCACTGTGCCGAAAGGAGCTCGTCGTTCATCGCTGCGCCCTCATTGTCGGCTGCCATTGCACGAGAGATTTTATCCATACTGAGGGGCACCGCCTTGCCTGTGTAGGCACGCTTAACGGTGCGGTTTTTATCAACCTTCTGAATCTCGCCAAGAGAGGAGAGTTTTGCCTCCACGCTCTCTACGCTCTCGCCCCTGAAACGCACAACATACCAGAGGTGCAAACCGTTCTCACGGGTCACACTCTCCCTGCGGCTATCAACGGGGAAAACCCTCTCTACCTCATAGACACCCACGCTCTCGAAGACCTTATCCACTGAGGGAATACTACTGCGTGTTACATCCGAGCGAGTGGAGAGCATACCCTCCACTTCGGGGCTGAACTTCACGATAAGCTCTCCCTCAACATAGGGTTTAAGTTCCTCGGAGGGAGCACCGCTATTTGTGGGTGAGTCGATGTCGTTCAAGCAACCGCTGAGGGTCAGTGCCATCAGCAGGGTTGCCACTATCGAAATCTGTTTCATATATCTATTCATACTTTTCATCTTCGTTGTAGTCAGTCTTTTAAGTTGCACTACTGCTCCTCGCCCGTAGGTTTATTTTTGTGGGTGTAGAGGTCATAGTAGTAGTTGAGATTTGCGGGCTCATTGCTGAAACCTGCCAAACCGCCCTCTTTGGTCTTACCTTCCTGAGGGAATATGAAACTATATGGCTTCCAGTAGTCCAACATAGGGTGGTAGAGCAACCACTCGGGAAGTTCGCCCGACATACGGTTTAGGTTAATGCTGAAAAACTTGGTTTTGGGCATTACCTTCTTGATGCGCCTATCTACGAGCATACGAGGCAGGGTGTCGTTCGACGCAGCCCAGTCCTCCTCGGTATAAACCTCTATCTCATCGTCATCCTCGAAAGTGGGAAGCGAGTTGTGCAGGTAATTTACGGAGAGGTTGAGCGTATCAAGACCCCATTTGAGAAGATGTACGGGGAACTCCTCCTCCTCGATGAAGCCACCCAAGTCGGTACGGGTTGAGTTACTCAAATCATAGATTTGCGAACGCTGGTTGGCATTGAGGATGAGTGTGCGGAGTTTTGGGAAATTCTCCTTAGTCAAGACCTCTGGTACCTTCATAAAGTTGTTGCTACCGAGGTCAAGATACTCCAAGTTTTCGAGTTTCGCAAAGTTCTCATCGAGTTCAATCAGACCGTGCGCACCAATGGTGAGTCGTTTGAGTTGTGTGAGTTCTGTGAGATACTCGCCAACGTGGAGGTTTTTGAGGAATGTGTTGGAGTTACCGAAGAAGTAGAGTTCCTCAGCGGCAGTCAAATACTTCACTTGGAAAGGAATATCCTCGTTGGTGTTGTAGATGAAGAACTGAGCAGACTTCACACGACCCTGTTTGTCGGGAGTATATCCTGCCTGACCCTCCTCCCAGAGTTTCACGCCACTCCAACGCTCCATAGGAATAGATACATCCCACTGGCTGAGTGTTTCGAGTGTGCGTTGCAGACCGATGAGCGCTACGGAGTCACCCTTGCGAGTATTCTCCTCGATAGGATCGGCAGCACCCTGAATAACTGTCAGCTCGTCCTGTTGCGAGAGAGTCTCGCCACCTTTGGGCACGAACTTAACAACCACAGGGCGATCTTCGGAGGTGGTGTTGATATCCCACTCGAAGTCCAACTTCACTTGACGAGGACGGATGCCACGATTGAGCACCACCTCGTAGCTCTTGTTGGATAGCCAGCGAACACCTGCGGGAATCTCCACATTGAAATCCACATTGGTCATAAGCGTAACGCTAAAATTCCTTTTGCTCTGGATGTCATAGTCGGCAACTTTAACCTCTTTCTCATCGAGTACGATGGAGTAGGGGAAGCCATCCTGAGTGACAGCAATTGCCTGTTCCTCGAAAGTTTTGAGGTTGCGGATAAGCACCTCGCCATTGCGTGCCTCGCTGCTGAGGGCGGAGTCGATGATGATTTTGCAATCCACACTACCCCTACCATTTGCGGGAGAAACGGTAATCCAAGGCTGGCTTGTGACGCTTACCCACTCACTATCGGATGAGATGCGGATTTTGCGAGTGCCACCCACAGCATCAATTGTAATCTCCGAGTCGCTCGAAGCGAATTCGATAGACTCGGGTTGTACGCAACTGATAGCCAAGAGGCTCATCAGTGCGATTGTGATATAGATATTCAGTTTTTTCATATCTTCATTCTCATATTTCGGGTGAAACACTACTAATTAAGCATTGCGTTACAGTTCAGGATGTTCTGAGTTCTGTCGTAAATAAGGATGTAGGCGCCCACGCTCCAATAGTAGCAGATATCCGACGCATCAAATGTGATGTTGGGGTTGTCGCTAATATCCAAGTAGAAGATGTTGGGCGAAATCGTATCTTCGATAACTCGCAAGTCGTTGGAGCCAAGATACAGACCTCTCAGACCTTTGTGGTTACCGATACCCTCGCACCAATCCTTAAAACAGCGAGAACCATTCTCATCACGCTGGCTACGCAAAGCAAGCACAGTGAGTGTTGCCGCATCAAGGGGCTCCACGGGAAATTCTGTGAACGAGTTGAATGACAAATCCACACCATAGAGGTAGGGGAGGTTGCCAGCGTGCATATCCCAGGGCAGGTCGGTGATTTTGTTGTAGGAGAGGTCGAGCGAAGTCATATTCACGCTATTCTTGTAGGTAAATACGCCTTTTTCAACCTCGCTAATCTCATTAGCCCTCAGGATGATGTATGCCACAGTAGAGTTACTCTTGGCAAGCGCCATAGGGTAGCTCTTTAATTTGTTTTGCGAGAGAGTGAAGGTCTCCACCTTGATACCCTTGTAGCTACCATCCTCTTCGCCCTCGAAACCGTCGATTTGGTTGCCTGCAAAACTTACCGAAGCCATTGTGTAGAGGTTGTTGGCATCGAAGATGTTGGGCACCTTTGTGAGGCGGTTGTAATTGACCGAGAAGTTCTCCACATCGTCGAAACCGCAGAAGTAACCATCGGCATCTTTGGGAATCTCAGTAATGCGGTTGTTGTCCAAGTAGAGCTGTACGAACGACACATCCTTACCCAGAGGGTGGAGTTTCTCAATCTTATTGTACGCCAAGTCCAGAAGACCGAGTTTCTTCATATTCTTGAACGACTCGGGGAGCTCTTCGAGGTTGCCCTGACGGCAGTAGAGAATCTGGATACTCTCCTTGCTTGCACCAGTTGCGAGTGCATCAAGACCCTTGTAAATCTCCTCTGCGCTCCACTGTGCGTTGTTTGCAATATTGAGCGATATGAGGCTGGGGCACTCGCCAATAATGGTGGGGAAGTTCTTCATATTGGGGCAGTTGTAGAGTTCGAAGTCGGTCAATGAAGTGAGATTCTTGAACGACTCGGGGAGGCTCTCCAATGCGCTGTTTGCAATGTAGAGATATTCGAGCTTGGTGAGGTTGCCAATCTCCTCTGGCAGAGAGGTCAGACCATTGCACAGCGTGCCGTGTGAGGTGTCCATCAGAGTGATGTTTGCCTTCTGCGCACCGCTTTTCTTGTCGATGATATCGCTCTCCTTCATACTCTCATAGAGTTTCGTTGCGGGAATGGAGATACCATTCTCAGCAAGTGCCATTGCGCAAGGCTCAGAAATCTGAATGGGAGTGTGGATGGTTTTGAGCCACTCGCCGTGGTTTTTCATACGATTACGACTCCTCTCCGTCAGACTTTTTGAGTGGTCGAGCGTGGGATCGTAGGTTATGTTCTGGTCGTTGTGGGTACCCAAATAGAGCTCCACAAGCTCTGTAAGGTCGCCAATGCGAGGCGAGAGAGGACCTCTGAAACCGAAGCCACTGATATCGATGAACGCCACACGACCATTGGCGTGGAGTTTCACACCAGGTTGGTCACCCCAAAGGTCAACATCCTTGTTGAAGTTCCAGTTGGTGCCTTTGGTCTGCTCCTCGCCTACATAGTACCACTCCTCGCCGTGAAGGCTCTCCCAGATGGCTTTCAGTGCGTAGTAGTCCTGAATATAGGCGTCGGTCTGTCGTAGAGTGATATCCACGGTTGCGGTTGTGACTTTATTGTCCTTAATCTCAAAGGTGGATTTCTTGGGTGATGAGTTTGCTTCGAGCAGAGCCTCATCCTCCGTGAAAACCTCATATTTCACAATTTCGTAGTTGCCCGCAGGAATCCAGAGTAGCGAATCGCACTCGATAGAGGAGGTTTTGTAGCCATCCTCAACATCATCGCTGGTGTCGTAGTGCACATCGAACTCGCAGGGGAGCTTCTCGAAAGCAATCACATCAATCGAGTTTGCCTCCTTGACATAGATGTTTACTTTGCCAATCTCGTCGAAGGTGTATTCCCTATCCACTGCACGGGTGCCATCGAGGGGCTCAATGTGCTTGCGGAGATTGAACTTAACCTTACCACGAGCTACCACATTTACGGGGATATCCTGAATGACATTGCCACCACTCACGATCGAGAACTGGTTGTTCTCAACCATAACACTGCTGTAAATATCACGATCCTCTGCGTCGTAGAGTGTGAAGTTTACCAGTGTGTATTCACCGGTGATGAGCTTCAACTTCTCGCTACGCAAACCCCACTCGGCAGCATCGCCCTCGCCACCCGAGAGCCTAATGGTCTGTGTGATTTCGTTCTCACCGAAAGTGAGCACTACTTTTACTTTGTAGGCATCTGCGAGCCATTCGAGTTGGTCATTGGAGCCCGCCTTTGTGCCACCCTCGGGTGCCACATAGGAGGCTTTCTTGTAGAGCTTGAATTGAACGTGACCATAGCCATCGTCAAAACCACTCTCTTTGTCGGGCTCGGTGCAACCACCTGCGAGGGTCATCACACCCAGAAGCGCCCAAATCCAAATCTTTCTCAGTTTCATATATCTATATTCTCGTTTTTATTTTCTCTCCGTTGTTGGTGCTACTCCTTTACGGTGTTGTAGATTATATGGAGTTGCACGAAGGGGATGTTGGAACTTGCTGTTTCATAGAAGCTCACAATACCCTTATAGACACCTGCTGCAATAACATCATCGGGCCAAGTGCTGGGGAAGGATGGGTTGTAACCTGGCAGGTTGGAGGGTTTGATAGTGATAGTTACCTTAGTATTATTCGACTTAACGGTAATCCAATTCTGGTATGCCCAGTTGGTGCTGTGCTCGGGAATAGTGAGATCCACGCTTGTGCTGTTGTTCAGAGTGAGCAGATACTGCTTAGTACCCATAAAGTGCAACTCTGCCTCGAAGTACTTGTCACCATTTTTGAGTTCCACGAGTGTTGTTCCATTGAGCTCTGCGCTCTCGGGGTCTGCAAACCCCACATTTCCCTCGACACTTTCAAATGGCGAGAACTCGGGGTCGAGCACAAAGAGAATCATTGCATAAGCGTTGTTATTTGTATCGTAGAATACAATCACAGCCCTGTTGCTACCATCGGGACCCGCTTTGGGGTTCTCATACTTGGTCTTTCCGTTTTCATCAATAGACTCGCCAAGACGACTGCGGATGTAGTATGCGTTCTCAACTTTGTTTCCTTCCAAGTCGGTCAGTTCCCTACTTTCGATAGTGAGCCAGCAGGTGTTGAGATCCTCGTATGCACCACCCTCAAAACCATTGTAACCATAGATTTCATAGTGGTCAAAGGGTTTGCTGATGATAATCTCGCTGCCCGAAGAGTTGTCACGATAGGTAAACTTGTATGCGTAGGGGATGTTAGCCCACTCGCCATTCCAGGGCCAAGTGCCTGCTTCGAGAGCCTCCCACTTGGACGAATAGCCCGAAAGAATATCTTCGTCGTAGGGAGCAATGGGGGCATCTCCATCGACAATCTCAATGCCCTCTTGGGTGATGGTTGCGACGATGTAGTCTGCATAGTTTGCCTCGCCAGCCTCGGCAACGCTCTTGGGGAGAGCAATGATTGCACCCTTGCGAGCATTGATGCTTACAAAGGGCTCGGTGGCGATAGTGATGCTACGCTCCCATACACCCTTGTTGGCTGCTGCCTCGGTGGGGAAGTCCGAAACGGAAAGAAGAATCCACTCCGCACCATCGGTAGTATAGACACCCTCGGCGCTCTCTGTTACAGCGAAAATCTCCGCACCCATAGGAGAGCTGATACTGCCATAAGCCTCGCCACCATAGTAATCCGTCGAAGCCTGATAGTATTCGCCATTGGCATTGAACACAAGAGAGCTTGCCAAATTTACCTCGCAAACATCCTTGCAACCCTCCATCTCTGTTGAGTAGCTACCAACCACGATGATGTCGTTCTCGTCAATCGCACCGTCGCCATTCTTGTCTTTTTTGTCGCAGAACTCGATATTGCAAACCACATCCTCCAAAGGAAGATTCTCACGATTGATTCGCAAGAAGAGTTCGGTTCTTCCAGCCTTGCCACTTGTTGCATTGCAAAGCAACCAATCGGGGGTGTTGGCACTTAGGCTCCAATCGAAGTTGGCATCCACCAAGATGCGCTGCATCCACTGCTCGTTGCACCATACCCAGTCGATTTTCTCGGCTGCGGTGGGAGAATAGACCCAAACGATGTCACCATCAACGGTCTCGGTTTTGAATGTCTCCTCTTCGGTGTCGAACTCGCAATTGTAGATTGCAAGAGTGCGCTCTTTGCTACTGCGTGTGAGGGTCAAGATGACCTTTGTTTCGCCCTCCATTGTCATCTCAATGGCGCAAACCCTATTGGTGTCAAACTCCTCATTGTCGGAGATTTGCACGGTGATTTTATGCTCGCCAGCATTGCCACGCAATGTGTAGAGTTCGCTTGCACCTTTGAGGAAGCAGAAATGAGTGTTCGCCTCGGTGGGGATTTTCAGCGTCCACTGAGTGTTGGGGGTAATTGTGAATTCATATTTATCGCCAGCCATAACGGTTGCGGTTATAGGCTCGGGGAAGTTGGGAGTGATGACCTCCTCGGGGGTTTCGCAACCCACCACGAGAAGCGCCACACTAAGCATTGCGCCCCACAAGATATTTATGATGCTCTTTTTCATAGTATAGTCGTATTATAGTGTTGTTTTATTGTAATTCTTTCGAAAATTCGAGGTACTCCTCTTCGCTAATCCACTCTATGACATTGTAGTAGTGACCGAGTGTGCCGACAGCCTCGCCGAGATTCTCGACATAGACCTGCATCCAGAGGACTGCATACCTCTGGCAAGAGTTGAAGTAGGAGTCGTAATATGGACTTGTTGTTGCCAAGAGGTGGTTGTCGCCAGGCTGCCAGCCGAGCACCGAATGCTCATCGCTGATAGTCTGCCCCGCCTCCATCGAAATCAGTGGCTCTTCGGGATTGTTGCCGTGAAACTTGATGCGCACATCGTACCCGTCGTAGAAACAGTCACGGAAGATGATGGTATCCTCCTCAGTTGGGTGGAGGTCACACACAATAGCACGCTGATAGCCCACATTCTCACCAGGATAATTCTGCAACAGCATCGAGCTCACAAGTGCATAGCCAGTGAAGTTGTTGATGTCGAAGGGGCAACTCTTATACATCACGATTTTGCTCTGTGTGCCGTCGGTGTAGAGGTCGTTCCACTCCATACTCTCGGGCACGATGAGTTTGAGCGTAAAGCCGAGTGAGTCGGTAGCCTGAATGTTCTCATAGATACCCCTAACCCTCACCTCGCCAGAACGAGAGCCTGCGGGAATGGTTACGCTGTTGGAAAGGAGGCGGTAGTGGTAACCCTCAATAGAGTTGCTACCCTTGTCAATAACCTCCACACCAAATGTGCGGTCGCTTTTGGAGGTCTCGGTGGCGGAGATCATCACGCTGAAATACTCCTGATCCTCTTCTACGAGGAAATATTGCTCCTGTTCGGCAAACATCACATAGTTTACATCTTTGAGTGTGATGTACTGCTCTTCGCACGCAATGGTGCCCCAGAGGAGCATCGCTAATATAATATATATAGGTAATCTTTTCATACTCTCTATTCCTCCATCAATTAGTTGTTACTATCGTTGGGTAAAACCTCCGAACCAGGTGCCTCCAATTCGTGCTGAGGGATGGGCCAAACAAAGAGGGGGTCGTTGGCTTTTTTGCTCAGTGTGCTACCCGATTTGAGTGTATTGTTCTGCTGCTGGCGTGTGAAACCCTCGCCGTTGCGGTAGAGGTTGCCCCAGCGCTTGATGTCTTGCAGGCGATGACCCTCCATAAAGAGTTCCCTGACCCTCTCGTTTGCAATCTCCTCAATGAAGTTATCTTTGCTCAGCGATATACTACCGCCGCCCGACGAGAAGCGATTTTCACGCAGGGTTGTAAGATCCCTTGAAGCCAATGAGAAATTTGGATTCTCCTGACGGCAGTATGCCTCCGCACGGATGAGATACTGCTCAGCCAAACGGAAGGGTTTGGGCATCACTACGTGGTAGATGTAATAGCTGATAAACTCCTGATTGCCGTAGTATTTAATCAGCAAGGGCCAAGTCAGTGCGTGGTCGTAACCCGTTGTGAGGGTTGCGAAGTAGGAGTTATACCTCATATCGCCCGAGGTGTAGAGGTTGAGCACCCACTCTGCGGGTACATAGTCGGGGTAATAGTAGGTATAGTCATTGTTGAACGAGAGGAAGACCTGACCGAGTGAGCCACCCATTGAGGTGGGAGTGAAGCCTACCTGCCAAAGTGTTTCGTAGGAGGTGTCGTAGCACCACATACGGTCGAAATAGGTCATACCGTTGCTCCACTCGATGTTTGCAGGGTCGAGTATGTAGTGAGTGTCACGACCGATAACCTCTGTGGAGTGTTCAATGGCTGCCTTCCAGTCTTGCATATAGAGTGCAACCCTTGCGTGGAGTGCGTGAGCCACAGCATTGGTCATATAGTAGCTGCTGTATGCGTCGTAGTCGGGGTCGAGAATACTCTCTGCCTTCTCCAAGTCGGAGAGCACAAACTCATAGGACTCCTTCATCGACGCCCTCACACTCTTCTCTGGGGTGGAGTAGTGTTTGCGCAAAACCACACCGAGGTCGGTTGCTGCCGTTGCAGGGTCGTATGCCTTGCAGTAGAGTTTCAAAAGCTCCGAGTAGCAGAGCGCACGGATAGTATAGACCTCGCCTGTGTACTGCTCCAAGATTGTAATCTTGTTGTCGTCGGTCTGCTTCGATACGATGTTGTCAATCCTTTCGAGGAAGAAGTTACAGTTGCTAATGATACCGTAGAGCGAAGCATAAACTGCCTCCACCTCACTATTGGTGGAACGGATATCCCACAACCAGTGCTGACCATAGGTGTTGGAGTAACCATCCACTGCATATACAAGGTCGGTCTGGATGTCGGGCAGCAGAGTGAGGTAACCACTCCACAGAGCGCTGCTCTTCATCATTGCATAGATGCCAGTGAGTGTCTGCTCGGCATCGTTGTAGGACTGCATAGCCTCATCGGTGGGAATAGCCGACTCGGGCAACTTGTCCAAGCAAGAGGTGGTGGCAAACATCGTTGCCAGAGCCACCGCAAAGTATTTTATTTTTATCATCATTTTCATAGTTCTCGTCGGGGGATTAGAATGTTACATCAAGACCAAAGGTATACTGGCGTGCCATTGGGTACTGCGCAGCATAGACATTGGATGTTCCCTCTGGGTCAAGACCCGAGAAGTGTGTCCAAGTGAGCAGGTTTTGTGCCTGTACATAGAATCTTACGCTCCTGAATATGTTTTGGCGCTCCAATACCTCCGAGGGGAGCGAGTAGGAGAGCATCACATTTTTCAGACGCAAGAAGGAAGCGTCCTCCAACAGACGGCTGTCGAACTCGGTATATTCGCCGTGGCGAGGAATGTCGGTGTAGTCACCAGGATTCTGCCAGCGATCCAAGAGGCGACGGGACTGGTTGTAGGTTGCAAAACGACCATTCGACTCGTCGAAGTAGCGGTCGTTGTTGAGCATCCAGCGATCTGCAACCCAGCTAAACTGAGTGCTGAGCGAAAAGCCACGCCAAGTGATGGCAGTGCCAAAGCCGCCCTGCCAGGGTGCAATGTAGGTTTTGCCCACAGGAACCTTGTCCTCATCACGCAACTCGGTGGTAAGGTTACCACTCTTGTCATACCACAACGCATCGCCATTTGCGGGGTTCACACCTGCATAGCGGTTGATGAAGAACTCGCCGAGGGGATGACCCACTTGGAGTTTGGTGTTGGTGCCCGAGCGCTCATACTCTGTCACGCCATTGTAGAGTTCGGTAATCTCGTTGTAGTTGTACGAGAAGTTGGCATTGGCAGTCCAGAGGAAGTCCTCGGTTGCGATGATTGTGCCATTGAGGTTAAGTTCCACACCAGCATTGACCATCTCGCCCACATTGTCCCAGTAGTAGCCGAAACCACTTGTCGAATAGGGCACGGGAACCTCCATAAGCATATCGCTTGTGAGTTTATAGTAGAACTCCAAATCAACATTGAGTCTATTCCAGAAACCAGTGTGGAATGCAAGGTTGGTAGTCCAAGGCTTCTCCCAGCCGAGGTTGTCGTTGCCGGGCTGTGCCAAGCCAACGCCAGCATCGCCCATATAGTCTGCACCACCGCCCACGAGAGCCAAGTGCTCATAGTTGGGGATGGAGGAGTTACCACTCGTACCAGTCGAGAACGATACCTGTGCAGTGGTAAACCAGTCGGTATAGGGGAGGAGGAACTCCTCTTTAATCATATCCCACATCAGACCTGCCGACCAAAAGGCACCCCAACGGCGTGACTTACCAAACCTCGACGAGCCATCCAAACGGAAGGCAGCCTCGGCATAGAATCGACGGTCGTAGTTATACTCGCCACGAGTGAAGAACGAGAGGAAACCGTAATCGGAGTCGGTCGTATCATCCCACGAAGAAGCCCTTGTACCATTCGTAATGTTAGTCAGGCGGTCGTTGTTCTGTCCCTCAGTGAGCAGACTGAACGCCTCGTAGTGGTAATCCACACCCTCCTGACCGAGCAGGAATGTGAAGTGGTGGTCGCCATCCAAGTCGAAGGTGTAGTTGGCGGTGTTGGTAATCGTGAGGTTGTAGGAGTCGGTCGAAGAGCGTGATGCCGAGCCATTACCCTGATTGGGCATATAGCTGGGGTAGGACTTGCCGAAACCAGTAGTGTGGGAGTAATCCACGCCAAACTGCGAACGAAGCACAAGACCCTTAATGGGGGTAGCCTCCACGAAGAGTGTGGAGAGGAGTTTGTACTTCTGGTAGTGTACGGGGTTGTTTTCGAGCCATTCGAGAGGGTTCTGACCATTACCCCTCCAAGAGCCGTCTTCAATCGATGCAAGTGAGCCGTCTGCCCTGCGAGGATTCCAGTAGGGCAGCATAAAGCGTGCAGCCGAAATAGGGGTCACGAGTGTGTATGCACCCTCTTCTGCCTGCTGAATTTTCTGGTAGTTCAGCATTGTGTTTGTGCCGAGTGTAAGCCACGATGCAGCTTTGCGCTGAACATTAGCCCTCATCGAGAAGCGCTCGAAGTTCGAGCCCACAGCCGTACCCTCTTGGTTGTAGTAACCACCCGAGATGTAGTAGTTGGTCTTCTCATCCGCACCCGATACGGACACCTCGTAGTTTTGAAGAGGTGCCGAGGAGTTGAAGACCTCGTTCATCCAGTTTACATCGGTCTTGCTCAGAAGTTCGTAGTTCTGACCAGCGGTCATACCTGTTTGCTTCTCATATTTGATACGCTCGGCAGTGTTCATCAAGTCCCACTTGCTGTCGTCTGCCTGCGAGAAACCGAGCTGCATACGATAGTCGATACGAGGACGCTCGGCAATGCGACCACGCTTGGTAGTGATAACAATCACACCATTGGCAGCCCTCGCACCATAGATGGATGTTGAGGAGGCGTCTTTGAGTACCGAAAGCGACTCGATATCGGCAGGGTTGATAGTGTTGAAATCGCTTGCCGAGATGGGTACGCCGTCAAGAATATAGAGTGGGGCAGTACCCGAGTTGATGGAGTTTGTACCACGAATAGTCATTGTTGCCGATGCGCTGGGCTCACCTGAGTTGGAGAGCACCGAAAGACCTGCAACCTGACCCTGTAATGCTTGGTCGAATGCAGCGGTGGGGGTATTCTCCACCTTCTCTG
Organism: Tidjanibacter sp.; assembly: GCA_017648105.1. GTDB lineage: Bacteria > Bacteroidota > Bacteroidia > Bacteroidales > Rikenellaceae > Tidjanibacter. The sequence goes on along the minus strand of JAGCJH010000046.1, from coordinate 21,764 downwards.
CCTTGACGGTCGCAACAGAGCCAGCCACAGTACCTTTCTTGCGGACAGCATAGGCAATTACCACAACATCGTCGAGGACTTCGCTTTCGCTCTCCATCTCGACATTGCGTACAGCTTCGCTGACACCTGTGGGAATCTTCCATACCACATCCTTGTAGCCCATATAGGAAAATGTGAGCGTCGAGCCAGCTGTGGCAGAAATTTTGTATGTTCCATCAACGAAGGTTGTCGTGCCGTTCATTGATTCCGATAGGATTGTTACACCGATAAGGGGCTCGCCATTCGACGCATCGGTGACCTTACCGCTTACCGACACCTTCTGCTCTTGTGCGTAAAGAGTTGAAGATGTGAGCACTAATAGTGCTGTTAAAATAAAATTGGTCAGTTTTCTTCTCATAGCTCGCAAAAGTATGTATTTTTTTTCATAATTGAAACGCCCCAAAAGTGTTTTTTATTGGGTGACTTATTAACAATTGTTAATAATGTGCCCTCTCTATTCGTGCGCCAGAACGAGCAAGTCGCAGAGGGTAAGGCAAAAAAAGTTTTTGCTTTAATGGACAAAAATAGTTCGGGATGTTGTATCTTTGCGCTTAAAGTTACGCCGTGATAATAAGTTATGAAGAAAATTCTATTGCTAATGCTCTTTTGTGGAGCTGTACTAAGTGTTGATGCACAAGATGTTGAGGTTAAAACCTATACTTATACCCATCGCGGAGAAACGCCTCTCTATTTGGATGTCTATTCTGTGTCGGAGGATGTTGAGCCTTGTTTGCTCTATGTCTTTGGTGGCGCATTTGTCACTGGTCGCCGTGATGAAAAGGGTGTTGTGGAGGTCTATGAATACTTTGCACGCCGAGGTTGGAAGGTGGTGTCGATTGACTACCGCTTGGGGCTGAAACCTCTCATTACTGAGCCCGAAGTGAAGCGTGGATTGTTGGAGTTTAGGTCTATGTTGATAGATGCTATTGACATTGCTGCGGAGGATTTGTTGGAGGCTACGGCATACATTGTAAGCAATGCTAAGACGCTGGGTATCAATCCTGAGCAGATTGTAACCCTCGGTGCAAGTGCGGGTGCAATTACAGCTCTCCAAGCCGAGTGGGCAATATGTAGCCAGGAACTTATTGCAGCTGTTCTGCCTGCCGATTTCAACTATGCAGGTGTAATCTCTATGGCGGGTGCTATCTGTGCAAAGGAGCGTAAGTTGGAGTGGAAACGCACCCCCTGTCCAATGTTGCTCTTTCACGGAAATGCCGACAGAAATGTGCCCTACGGCAAGCAGTCACTCTTCGGCGTGTCGCTCTTTGGCTCGTCGGTAATTGCCGAATCGCTCAATGAGATTGATTCGCCATACTGGTTCTATGATGCGGCGAATATGGACCACAATTTCTCGTGGCGACCTATGTACTTCCTGCGCCCCGAGATTGAGCGCTTTGCCGATCAGATGGCATTTGGTGGCGAGAGGCTTATGATACATCAAGTGGTAAAGGATGCCGCACTCCCTGAGGTGGATACAAAATTTGGAATGATGGACTATATTGATGCAAACTTTAACCCTAATAAGCCCCGAGGTGCAGATGCTGTGGTCTATTAGAACTATAATGTGGAGAAAATGTTGATAAAAATGGTTTTCGGACTTTGAAAATTACAATCTTCGTAGTACTTTTGTGGGCAAATATAAGGACAAAGAGCTGTGATGATTTGCAAACAATACAATGTGGCGGTTGATAATAATCGCAATGTGAGCCAAATGAGGTCACTTCGTTTTTTGTCTATTTTTGATTTATTGAGGTAATTCGTCGTTGCGAGTTACCTCTTTTTTTATGCCATTTTTTTGAAACACAACAAAGGGAAAATGATGAACTTGAAGAGTGAAAATCTGCTTATAAGAGGCGCCAAAGTGTGGTATGAGGGCGCTTTTGTGCAGGGCGATGTCTTGATTAAGGATGGCGTGCTCGTGGAGTTTGCTGACCGTATTCCCCTTTGTGAAGGCGTGAGAGAGATTGAGGGTGAGGGTAGGGTGCTGCTGCCTGGTTTGGTGGATATGCACGTGCATCTTCGTGAGCCGGGTTATTCCTACAAGGAAACAATCGCATCGGGTACAATGGCGGCTGCGAAGGGCGGCTTTACGACCATCTGCCCAATGCCCAATCTAAATCCTGCACCCGATAGCCCCGAACATCTGCAAGAACAACTCGATATTATTGCCCGTGATGCAGTGATAGAGGTGTTGCCTTATGCTACGATTACTATGGCTCGCAAGGGTGACGAGTGTGTTGATTTTGAGGCTTTGGCGGATAGGGTTGCGGGCTTCTCCGACGACGGCACAGGTGTGCAGAAAGATGATGTTATGGAGGAGGCTATGAGGCGAATTGCACCAACGGGCAAGATGCTCGCTGCACACTGCGAGGTGGAGAGCCTTCTGAGGGGTGGTTACATCCACGATGGCGAGTGGTGCAAGGCTCACAACCATAAAGGTATCTGCTCTGAGAGTGAGTGGGCAGAGGTAGAGAGAGATATTGAGATTGCAGAGCGCACGGGTTGCCGCCTGCACATCTGCCACATATCAACCAAAGAGAGTGTAGCTCTCATTAGGGATGCAAAGCGTAGGGGTGTGAAGGTGACTTGCGAAACAGCGCCACACTACTTGGCACTCTGTGATGAGGATATGCGTGAGGAGGGACGCTTCAAGATGAATCCCCCTTTGCGAGCAAGAGCCGATATGGAGGCTCTGCGTGAGGGCGTTGTGGATGGAACTATTGATGTGATTGCAACCGACCACGCACCCCACTCGGCAGAGGAGAAGTCGAAAGGCTTGGCGGGTAGCGCAATGGGTGTCGTTGGTATCGAAACCTCGCTTGCTGCTATCTATACTTTTATGGTGGGCGGTGGCTTCATTTCGCTCGAAAGGTTGGTAGAGGTTATGTCGCTCAATGCCCGCAAGTTGCTCTCACTTGGTGAGGGTATCAAGTTGGGGGAGAGGGTCGATGCGACGCTCGTGGATTTGAGAAAGGAGTGGAGCGTAGATCCCAAGAAGTTCTTGTCACAGGGCAGGAGCACCCCATTTGAGGGTATGCGCCTGCACGGTGAAGTGTTGCTGACCGTCGCTGGCGGCAAGGTGGTTTATGAGAAATAGAAGTTTGAGATATGTACAAAAAAGGATTATATAAGGTTGTGTCGAATGTGAGGCTCTCGGCAAAGACAATGCAGATGGTCTTGGAGGGCGACACACAATACATCACTCGCTCGGGTCAGTTTGTAAATGTGGCAGTGGAGGGTAAATTCCTGCGTCGCCCCATTTCGGTGTGTGACTACGATGAGAATACAATAACCCTACTCTATGATGTTGTGGGCGAGGGTACGAGGGCGATGAGCCAGATGGAGGTGGGCACAATGCTCGACCTGCTGACTGGCTTGGGCAATGGTTTTACGGAAGATGAGCCCACTCAGCACCCAGTCTTGCTCGGTGGTGGTATTGGTTGTGCGCCACTCTATAACCTTGCTAAAAAACTCATCGCACGAGGTGTGGAACCAGTTGTTGTGCTGGGCTTCAATAGCGACTCGGATGTGGTTGCAGAGGATATGTTCAAGGAGTTGGGTATTGCCACCTATGTTGCCACTGTTGATGGCTCGTACGGCACGAAAGGATTTGTGACAGATGTGATTAGGGAATATGACTTGCAGGGCGACTACTTCTATGCTTGCGGTCCTATGCCTATGCTCCGTGCAGTGTGTGGCGGTTTGGAGTGGAGTGGCGAAGTGAGCCTCGATGAGAGAATGGCGTGTGGCTTTGGGGTTTGTATGTGTTGCAGCATAGAGACCAAAAGTGGCGTTAAGCGCATCTGCAAAGAGGGACCTGTATTTAGAAAGGAGGATTTGATATGGAAGTAAAACGAGATATGAGGGTTGAGTTGAGTGGTGTTGTGCTCGACAATCCAGTGATTCCCGCAAGTGGCTGCTTTGGCTATGGCTATGGTATGACCGAGTTTTATGATATCAACATCCTCGGCTCCATCTCTTTCAAAGGCACCACAAGGGATGCTCGCTATGGTAATCCCCTGCCTCGTGTTGCAGAGTGTAGGGAGGGTATGATCAATGCCGTAGGCTTGCAAAACCCTGGCATTGATGCTGTGATTGCAGAGGAACTGCCCAAAATGCGTGAGGTCTTCCATAAACCCATCATCGCCAACATCAGTGGCTTCTCGATTGAGGAGTATGTGGAGTGCTGCAAGAAGATTACAACCGAGGAGCAGGTGGCAATCATTGAGCTTAATGTGTCGTGTCCCAATGTGCACGGTGGTGGTATGAGCTTTGGTACCTCGGCAGAGTCTGTCGCAGAGGTTGTGAGGGCTGTGAAGCAGGTTGTAACCAAACCCCTCTATGTGAAACTTACCCCCAATGTGACCGATATTGTGTCGATTGCCGTGGCGGCAGAGAGGGCGGGTGCGGATGGCATCTGCTTGATAAATACAATGCTCGGTATGAGGATAGACACCAAGACCCGCCGACCCATTATTGCCAATAAGATGGGTGGTTTCTCGGGCGCTGCTGTTTTTCCAGTGGCTGTGAGGATGGTCTATCAGGTAGCAAAGGCTTGCAATATCCCCGTAATCGGTTGCGGTGGCGTGGAGAGCGCAGGTGATGTTATCGAGATGATGATGGCCGGAGCAAGTGCCGTAGAGGTGGGTGCTGCCAACTTGCGTAACCCCTACGCTTGCAAGGAGATTATCGAGGCTCTTCCCGCAGAGATGGAGAGGCTCGAAATTGAGAAATTGTCGGATATTATTGGAATTGTAGAATAAAAGAGAGTTATGAACGCAAAAGATGTGATTATTGCCTGCGATTTTGCATCGGCAGAGCAGACATTGGCTTTTTTGGACAAATTTGAGGGCGAGGAGCGCAAACCTTTCTTGAAGATTGGTATGGAACTCTACTATGCCGAAGGAAATGCTATCGTAAAAGAGATTAAACGCAGGGGACACAAAATCTTCCTCGATTTGAAACTGCACGATATTCCAAATACCGTTCGCAAGGCTATGAAGGTGCTGTCGGCTCTGGATGTGGATATGGTGAATGTTCACGCTGCTGGTACTGTGGAGATGATGAAAGCGGCAAAAGAGGGTCTTACCCGAGAGGATGGCACACGCCCCTTGCTGATAGCCGTAACCCAGCTCACATCGACCTCCGAGCAGACTATGCAGGAGGAACTCTTGATTGGCGAAACCATTGGTCGTACGATTATCAAGTATGCCGAGAATGCAAAGGCGGCAGGCTTGGATGGCGTTGTGTGCTCGCCTCTGGAACCACCTATTGTGAAAGAGGCTTGTGGTAATGAGTTTATGACCATTACCCCCGGTATCCGCTTTGCAGATTCGGCTGCCGACGATCAGGTGCGTGTTACTTCACCTGCAAAGGCTCGCACACTCGGCTCGGACTATATTGTGGTAGGTCGCCCCATTACTGCTGCCGAAGACCCTGTTGCGGCATATCGCAGATGTGTAAAAGAATTTTTGGAACTCAACTAAGAGATAAGATAATATGACAACTGAGAAAATTATTGCGGCGGAACTGCTCGCCATTAAAGCAGTCTTTTTGCGTCCCGAGGAGCCTTTCACTTGGGCAAGTGGTATCAAAAGCCCCATCTATTGCGACAATCGACTGATTCTCACAGCCCCCAAAGCACGCAAGGTGGTGGAGAACGCTATCGCTCAGACCGTTAAGGAGCGCTTTCCTGAGGCGGAGGTACTGATGGGTACAAGTACCGCAGGTATTGCACACGCAGCCATCGCTGCCGACATTCTCGATATGCCTATGGGCTATGTGCGTGGTAGTGCAAAAGACCACGGCAGGGGCAATCGCATTGAGGGTCGCCTCGAAGCGGGTGCAAAGGTGGTAGTGATTGAGGATTTGATCTCCACAGGTGGTAGTTGCATTGAGGTTGTCGAGGCTCTTCGTGAGGCTGGCGCAGAGGTGTTGGGTGTTGTGAGCATCTTTACATACGGTATGAAAAAAGGTCTTGAAAGACTCGCTGCCGCAGGTGTTACAAACTACTCGCTCTCAAACTTCGATACACTCGTTGAGGTGGCTGTTGAGCAGGGTTATATCGCCCCCGCAGACGAGGCTCGCCTGAAACAGTTTATGGCAAATCCATCCGACGAGAGCTGGATGCAGAAATAAAAGACACAAAGCAAATTAAATAAACGAAGATAAACAAATACTTTAATCCCAAATTAAACACAAAAAGGAATATGAGACACTTGATTGACCCTACCGATCTTTCGATGCAGGAACTTAACGAAATCATCACTCTTGCAGAGGATATTATTGAGAATCGTGAGAAGTATTCGGAGGTTTGCAAAGGTAAGAAACTTGCTACCCTTTTCTATGAGCCCAGTACTCGTACTCGTTTGAGCTTTACCGCAGCAATGTTGGAGCTTGGTGGTTCGGTTCTCGGCTTCTCGGATGCAAAGAGCTCGTCGGTTGCTAAGGGCGAGACTTGTGCAGATACAACCCGCACCATCAACTGCTTTGCAGATATCATCGCAATGCGTCACTTTGAGGAGGGTGCAGCTCTCGTGGCTGCAAACAACTCTCGTGTGCCCATCATCAATGCTGGTGACGGTAGCCACAGTCACCCCACTCAGACCTTGACAGACCTTCTTACCATTAAGCGTGAGGTTGGTCGTTTTGACAATATTACCATCGGTTTCTGTGGCGACCTTCGTTTCGGTCGTACCGTTCACTCGCTCATCAAGGCAATGTCCCGCTATCAGGGTATCAAGGTTGTGCTTATCGCTCCCGAGCAGTTGCGTTTGCCCAGCTATATGAAACAGGAGGTTTGCGAAAAGAACAATATCCCCTATGTTGAGGTTTCCTCGATGGAGGAGGTGATGGGCGATTTGGATATCCTCTATATGACCCGTGTGCAGAAAGAACGCTTCTTGGATGAGGATGAGTTTGATCGCTTGAAAGATAGCTTCATTCTCGATGCTGCGAAACTCAAAAATGCTCGCCCCGATATGTGTATCCTTCACCCCCTGCCTCGTGTAAATGAGATTTCTGTGGATGTTGATAATGACCCCAGGGCTGCATACTTCCGTCAGGTAGAGAATGGTAAGTTTGTTCGTATGGCACTTATTATGAAACTCTTGGAGTGGGCTAAGGATGATAGCAAGACTATCGATTTGATTCCCGCAGATACTGTTCGTAACGAGTATGTATGTAGCAACAAACGCTGCATTTCCAATATGGAGAATGTGGATTCGCTCTTCCGTCCTCGCACCGACAAACCCGGTAAGTATCGTTGCGTATATTGCGAAGCAAAGGCAAAATTGTAGAGCGACAGGATTGTTAATAAGTCGTTGAAAACTTCATTTTTCACACTCGAAAAAAAATCGTACTTTTGTGCAATGAATCAGGATGGGCGATTTTATGGTACAATGTAAAGATAAACACTTCTTAAAGGAGCGAACAAGGCATTGGATGGCGAGCTTGGATTGTGCTTGTCAGATGGCTTGGGGGCAGGAGAGTGCCCTCGCTGCGGAGAAGTGCGCCCAAATGAAAGCACAGATTGCGACTAAGTGTGAATGATAGCATAGAGAGTGACCGCCAGTTAATCGTCTGGCGGTCACTCTTTTATGTTGTTTTTGTGAAATAAAATTTTACTTTTTTTAGACCAGAATGAAAATTGGTGTAGTTATGGGCTCGACAAGCGACTGGGGCGTTATGTCGGGTGCTACTGCTATTTTGGAGCAGTTTGGAGTTGAATACGAAAAGAGGGTGCTCAGCGCACACCGCACTCCCCACGAGTTGGAGGAGTGGGCGAGTGGTGCTCGCAAGAGGGGCGTTGCTGCAATCATTGCAGGTGCAGGTGGTGCTGCCCACCTTGCGGGTGTTGTTGCTGCTTTCACAACCTTGCCTGTTATTGGTGTGCCCATCAAGTCGCGCTCGCTCGAAGGCTTAGATTCGCTCCTTTCGATGGTGCAGATGCCTTCGGGTATCCCTGTGGCTACCGTAGGCATTGATGGTGCAAAGAATGCTGCACTGCTCGCTGTGGCGATGTTGGCAGTTACCGATGAACAGATGAAGGCGAAGCTCGACGAGTTCCGCCACGAGCAGGCTGCTAAGGTGCTTGCCTCGGAGATTTAATTCAACCCCTTGTTCTAACGACTAATTCCCAAACAAGAAAATAAAAGAATGAATACTACCTATCGCATATTTGTCGAAAAACGAGAGCAGTTTAGGGTGGAGGCGGAGAGCCTGCGCCACGAACTGAACTCCAATCTTGGACTCAATATTTCCACCCTTCGTCTGCTGTGCGTCTATGACCTTTTCGGTTTTACCGAGAGCCTTTTGGAGGAGAGCCGCTACCGTGTATTTGGAGAGAGGGCTACCGACTGCGTGAGCAATGAGGTTGATTTTGGTGGAATGCCCCACTTGGCTATCGAGTGTCTGCCTGGTCAGTTCGACCAGAGGGCAGCGTCGGCTGTGGAGTGTGTAAAACTCCTCTCGCCCGCTGCTGATGTGGAGATTCGCAGTGCTAAGTTGATTATTTTCGACCAGAGCGTAGGTGAGAAAGAGATGGAGAAAATCGCAGGCTACTGCATCAACAAGGTGGAGTCGAGGGAGAAAAACCTCGATGTACTTGCACCTGCCGAGAGGGCAGAGCGCAAACCTGTGGAGGTGCTTGCAGGCTTTACGGCTATCACTCGCAATGAGGCGGATGATTATTGTAAGGCAAAAGGCTTGGCGATGAATGGCGACGACTTGATGGAGGTTGTTGCATACTTCAAGGCGGAGGGTAGGGAGCCCAACGAAACAGAGCTCCGCATCCTCGATACCTATTGGAGCGACCACTGCCGTCATACAACTTTTACCACCGAGCTGACCGACATCGTGGTGGAGGATTCGTTCGTGTCGGACGATATCAAGGATGCTGTTGAGTTGTGGAAGAACATCCGCAAGAAACTCGGTCGTGAGGGCAAGAGCCTTTGCCTTATGGACCTTGCGACTATTGGTGCGAGGTATCTCAAAAAGCAGGGCTTGCTCGATGATATGGAGCAGAGCGAGGAGAATAATGCTTGTAGCATCTATGTCGATGTTGATGTGGATGGCAAGTGTGAGCGCTGGCTTCTAATGTTTAAGAACGAAACACACAACCACCCAACCGAGATTGAGCCCTTTGGTGGCGCATCGACCTGTCTGGGTGGTGCAATCCGTGACCCGCTGAGTGGTCGTAGCTATGTTTATCAGGCTATGAGGGTTACTGGTGCAGGAAATATATATCTCCCCGTTGGCGAAACGATGAAGGGTAAGTTGCCCCAGAGGGTTATCTCGCTGAGGGCAGCTGCTGGATACTCGTCCTATGGCAACCAGATTGGTCTTGCTACGACCCACGTGAGGGAGATTTACCATCCCGACTATGTTGCCAAGAGGCTCGAAATTGGTGCCGTTGTTGGTGCCGTGAAGGCTGAGAATGTAAGGCGTGAGAGTCCTGTTGCGGGCGATGTTATCCTGATGTTCGGTGGTCGCACTGGTCGTGATGGTATCGGTGGCGCTACTGGCTCGTCGAAGGAGCACAATGCTTCCTCCATTGAGGAGTGTGGCAGTGAGGTACAGAAGGGTAACGCCCCCGAGGAGAGGAAGATTGCACGCTTGTTCCGTCGCCCCGAGGTTACTCGCCTTGTGAAGAAGTCCAATGACTTTGGCGCAGGTGGTGTGAGTGTGGCTATTGGCGAGCTGACCGATGGTCTGGATATTTACCTCGATAGGGTAACAACCAAATATGATGGTCTTAATGCTACCGAACTTGCAATCAGCGAATCGCAGGAGCGTATGTCGGTAGTTGTGGAGGCTAAGGATAAAGAGGAGTTTATGCGCTACTGCCACGAGGAGAACATTGAGATTAGGCACGTTGCGGATGTGACCGACTCGGGTAGGATGAGGATGTTCTATGGTGGCGAGGTAGTGGCAGACCTGAGCCGTGAGTTTATTGACTCGGCAGGTGCTAAACACTACGCTGCTGTGAAGGTGGGAGCTGTGGAGGAGAAAAACCCCTTTGTGCGCACCATTGAGGGTACAACCCTTGTGGAGAAGTTCAAAACTATCCTCTCAGATGATAATGTAACCACCCAGAAGGGTCTTGTGGAGATGTTCGATTCGAGTATTGGTCGCTCTACGGTCTTGATGCCCTATGGTGGTAAGACACAGACAACCGAATCGCAGGTGAGCGTTCAGAGGCTCCCTGTGGGTAATCATAAGACAAATACCGCAAGCCTTATGGCATACGGCTTCAACCCCTATTTGAGCGCTTGGAGCCCCTATCACGGTGCGGCTTATGCTGTTGTGGAGGCTGTGGCTAAGGCTGTGGCAGCAGGTGCGGAGTATGATAAGATGCGTTTCTCGTATCAGGAGTATTTCGAGAAGATGTCGAGCGATGTAGCGTGGGGCAAACCCCTCTCGGCACTCCTTGGCGCTCTGCGTATGCAGGTGTCGCTCGGTCTTCCCTCGATTGGTGGTAAGGACTCGATGAGTGGTACATTCGCCAACATCTCCGTTCCTCCCACACTTGTGGCATTTGGTGTCGCTGCGGTGGATAGTAGAGTGGTAATTAGCCCCGAGTGGAAGTCGGCAGGTAGCTACCTCTATCTTGTGCGCCATACCCCTCTGGCAAACTATATGCCCGATACGGAAGAGTTGATTGATATCTACGAAACCGTGCGCCACAAAATCTTCTCCGACACCATCACTTCGGCTTGGGCAGTAGGCTTTGGTGGCGTTGCAGAGGCTTTGGCGAAGATGAGCTTCGGTAATAATATTGGTGCCGATGTTAAGGTGGAAGAGAGTGACCTGTTTGGTTGGAATTATGGCTCGCTCGTTGTGGAGAGCCGCAAACCCCTCGACTATCCCCACTTTGAACTCTTGGGTAGGACTACCGAGGGCGAGCAGCTTGTGGTTAATGGCGAGAAGATGAATATCTCGGAACTCTTGGAGGCAAACCAGCACCACTTTACGGAAGTATATCCCGACCGTAGCGGTGTGGATGGTAAGGTGGAAAATGCTACTTCGGGAGAGAACAAGACCACCTATGATGGCGAGGCTGTTGAGCACCCCGTTGTATATCTCCCCGTATTCCCCGGTACGAACTGCGACTATGATATGGCAAAGGCATTCCAGAGTGAGGGTGCTCAGGTGCGCACTTCGGTGTTCCGCAACCTCTCGGCAGAGGATATTGAGGCTTCTGCTTCCGAGATGGCAAACTACATTGACGAGTGCCACATCTTGGCATTCAGCGGTGGCTTCTCGGCAGGCGACGAGCCCGATGGTAGTGGTAAGTTTATCGCAAGTGTGATTATGAACTCCACTGTCAAGAGTGCCATTGAGCGCTTGCAGCAGAGGGGTGGCTTGATATTGGGTATCTGCAACGGCTTCCAAGCACTCGTGAAGTCGGGTCTGCTGCCCTATGGCAAAATCGGCGAACTTACCGTAGAGTCGCCCACGCTTTTCCATAATGATATCAACCGCCACATCTCGCAGATTGTAACCACAAGGGTTGCTTCGGTAGCTTCGCCTTGGCTTGCAGGCTTCTCGCTTGGCGAGTTGCACTCGGTTGCAGCATCTCACGGCGAGGGTAAGTTTATGGCAAATGCTGAGGTTGCAAAGAGGTTGCGTGAGGCAGGTCAGATTGCCTTCCAGTATGCCGATGCGGAGGGTAACGCTACGATGCACTCACCCGAGAACCCCAATGGCTCTACGGAGGCAATTGAGGGTATCATCTCGCCCGATGGTAGAATTCTCGGTAAGATGGCACACTCGGAGCGCTTTGAGGATGGACTTATGAAGAATATCTATGGTAACAAGGAGCAAAATTTGTTCCGCAATGCCGTGAGATACTTTCAGAAAAAGTAATTGAGAAAATTGGTTTAATAATATAAAATTATCAGGAAATGAAACAGTTAGAGATGCTCTATGAGGGCAAAGCAAAACAGGTGTATGCGACAGACGAGGAGGGTAAGGTAGTTATCCACTATAAAGATGCCGCAACGGCTTTCAACAACATCAAGAAGGCAACTATTGAGAATAAAGGTGTGTTGAATAATAAAATTTCGACCATTGTATTCCACCAGTTGAAGGCTGCGGGTATCCCCACACACTACATTGAGACCCTCAATGAGCGTGACCAGTTGTGCTTGCGTGTTTCGATTATACCTTTGGAGGTTATCGTGAGGAATGTGATTGCAGGCTCGATGGCAAAACGCCTCGGTATTGAGGAGGGCACACAGGCACCCAATACTATCTATGAGATTTGCTACAAGGATGACTCACTTGGCGATCCTCTGATTAACGACCACCACGCAGTGGCTCTTGGCGCTGCCACCTATGAGGAGTTGGCAGAGATTTACGATCTTACCGCACGCATCAACAAAGTTTTGATTGATATGTTTGCGCAGGTTAATATCCGCCTTGTGGACTTCAAGATTGAGTTTGGTAAGACCGCAGATGGTAAGATTGTCTTGGCAGACGAGATTAGCCCCGATACTTGCCGCCTCTGGGATGCTACTACCAATGAGAAACTCGACAAAGATCGCTTCCGCAGGGATATGGGTAAGGTTATCGAGGCATACGAGGAGATTAACGCACGATTGAACACCATTAAATAATAAAGAATGAACTCCGAAGAGAGAATGTTGCACGAGGAGTGTGGTGTCTTTGGCATTTATGGCTCACAGGACGCTGCCAACATCTGCTACTACGGTCTGCACGCATTGCAGCATCGTGGTCAGGAGGGTTGCGGTATTGTGAGTGCCAATGAAGGAACACTGAAATATGTCAAGGGTGCAGGATTGGTCAATACGGTCTTCAATGAGGAGAAACTTTCGAGCCTCAAAGGAGATATTGCCGTTGGTCAGGTACTCTACACCAATGCAGGAGGTGGCGAGCTGACCGAAAATATCCAGCCCATTGTTTTTCATCACCGCACAGGCGACTTTGCCATTTCCTACAATGGCAAGTTGGTTAATGCCGATAGGTTGCGTAAATATTTAGAGGATAAAGGTAGCCTCTTTTTGACCTCCTCGGATTGCGAACTTCTCGCAAACCTCATCAAGAAGGACGCTGCACAGGCACATATAGACCGTATTCACTCCATTATAGAGGCTCTGAATATGGTGGAGGGTGCGTTTGCATTTCTCATTATGACTGGCAAGCGAATCTATGCGTGCAGGGATAAGCACGGACTCAAACCACTCTCGCTCGGTAAACTAAAAGATGGTAGCTGGGTGGTGGCAAGTGAGAGTTGTGCATTTGAGGTTATCGGTGCGGAGTTCGTGAGGGATGTCGAGCCTGGCGAGATTATCTCCATCGACCATCACGGAATCCGTAGTAACCACTTTTCGAGCTTCAAACATCGCAATATGTGCTCAATGGAGTACATCTACTTTGCACGCCCCGATAGTGATGTCGATGGTTGCAATGTCCACGCTTTCCGTAAGGAGAGTGGCAAGTTGCTCTTCAAGGAGGCTCCTGCCGATGCAGATATTGTTATCGGTGTGCCCGATTCGAGCCTGAGTGCCGCTATCGGCTATGCCGAGGCAAGCGGTATCCCATACGAGATGGGTTTGGTCAAGAGTAAATATATTGCTCGCACCTTCATTCAGCCCTCCCAGAGTATGAGGGAAAAGGGTGTGAGGATGAAACTGTCTGCCGTAAGGAGTATTGTCGGTGGTAAGAGGGTCGTGATGGTTGATGACTCCATTGTGAGGGGTACGACATCCAAACGCATTGTGCGCCTACTGAAAGAGGCGGGGGCAAGCGAGGTGCACGTGAGAATTGCCTCGCCCGCAATGACCCACCCCTGCTACTATGGCGTCGATACCTCGACCTATGAAGAGCTCATCTCGGCACAAAAGAGCGTTGAGGAGGTTAGGGAGTATATCGAGGCGGATTCGCTCTCGTTCCTTTCGACTGAGTCGCTGATGAAGTCGGGCGATAGGTGTGAGATGTGTATGGCTTGCTTCGATGGTAAATATCCCACCGACCTCTACTTGACAAACGAGGATGCAACCCTTTATAAACGATACAAAATAAAAGCAAAATAATTCTATGGCAAAAAGTTACGAGGCTTCGGGTGTGAATCTCGAAGCAGGCTACGAGGTTGTTAGCCGAATCAAAAAACACGTTGCATCGACTACTCGCACTGGCAGTATGGGCAACATCGGCGCTTTTGGTGGTATGTTCGACTTGGGCTCGCTCGGCTACGAGCACCCTGTGTTGGTTAGTGGCACCGATGGCGTGGGTACCAAGCTCAAACTCGCCTTCGAGATGGATAAGCACGATACTATCGGTATTGATGCTGTGGCTATGTGTGTGAATGATGTATTGGCGCAGGGCGCAGAGCCCCTCATCTTCCTCGATTATGTAGCCGTAGGTAAGAATAATCCCGCAACCGTAGAGGCTATTGTGTCGGGCGTTGCGGAGGGTTGTCGTCAGGCAGGTTGCGCACTTGTGGGTGGCGAGACTGCGGAGATGCCCGGTATGTATGCCGAGGGCGAGTATGATATTGCAGGTTTTACTGTGGGTGCTGTTGAGAAGTCGAAACTTATCGACTGCTCGAAGGTGGCTGTGGGCGATGTGCTCGTGGGCGTAGCTTCGAGTGGCGTACACTCCAATGGTTTTAGCCTTGTGAGGAAAATTGTGAGCGACAATGGCTTGAAGCTCAATGAGAAATATCCATTGACAGGCGAGCAGACTTTGGGCGAAATGCTCCTTACTCCCACTAAGATTTATATCAAGCAGATGCACAAAGTGCTTGCAGAGGTGGATGTTCACGGCATTGCTCATATCACTGGCGGTGGCTTTGATGAGAATATTCCTCGTATCTTGAAAGAGGGTCAGGGCGTAGAAGTTACCGAGGGTAGCTGGGAAATTTTGCCCGTGTTCCGCTTGCTCGAAGAGTATGGAGGCGTACCTCATAGGGAGATGTTCAACATCTTCAATATGGGTGTAGGTATGGTTGTGGCAGTGAAACCCGAGGATGCCGAGAGGGTAATCGAGATTCTTACGGAGTGTGGCGAGAAGGCTTCGGTTATCGGTAAGGTTGTCGAGGGTGAAGGCGTAAAAATGTTGTAAATGAAACGATTGGCTGTTTTTGCAAGCGGTAGCGGCTCCAATTTTGAGGCTATTGCCGAGGGGTGCAAGTCGGGTGTTATTGCTGCCGAGGTGGCTTTGTGTGTGTGCGATAAGGCGGGCGCTTATGTCATCCAGAGGGCAGAGAAGTTTGGCATCCCTACACTTGTTTTCAACCCTAAGGATTTTGGCACCAAGAGGGAGTTTGAGAAGATGATTGCCAATAGGATGGATGCCGAGAATATAGATTTGGTCTGCCTTGCCGGCTATATGCGTATCATTGGCGATGAACTTCTCGAACGCTATGGTGGCAAGATTATCAACATCCACCCTGCGCTACTTCCCGCATTTCCTGGCGCTCACGCCATTAAGGATGCGTTTGAGTATGGCGTGAAGGTCTATGGCGTGACTATCCACGAGGTGGATGCTACGCTCGATGGTGGTAAGATTATCTCGCAAGTGGCAGTGCCATACGAGGGAGATGATATCGACGAGTTGGAGGCAATGATCCACCGTGCAGAACACAAACTTTATGTAGAAACGATAAATAAGATTATAGGATAGATGAGAGCACTAATCAGCGTTAGCGATAAGAGAGGCGTTGTGGAGTTTGCCACCGCACTTTCGGAGTTGGGTTGGGAGATTATCTCCACAAGTGGCACTTTGGCTGCATTGCGTAATAGCGGCTTGAAAGTTACCAATATCAGCGATGTAACTGGCTTCCCCGAGATTTGTGAGGGTCGTGTGAAGACCTTACACCCCAAAGTACACGGCGGTTTGTTGGCACGCAGAGATAAAGAGGAGCATATGGCAGCCCTTGCCGAAAATGAGATTGAAACCATTGATATGGTTTGCGTAAACCTTTACCCCTTCGAGGCAACTATTGCCAAAGAGGGTGTGACTATGGAGGAGGCTGTGGAGAATATCGACATCGGTGGTCCTTCGATGTTGCGCTCGGCAGCAAAGAACTTTGCATCCGTAAGCGTAGTGTGTGACCCTGCGGACTACGATATGGTTTTGGCGGAGATTAGGGCAGAGGGTAATACAAAACCCGAAACACGCCTTATGCTCTCGGCAAAGGCATATACCCACACAGCTCTCTACGACAGCCACATTGCAACCTATATGCGTAAGGCTGCGGGCTTGAATGAAAAACTCTTCCTCTCGTTCGACGCTGTGCAGAGCCTGCGCTATGGCGAGAATCCCCACCAAAAGGCATCCTTCTATCGTGGTGGCGAGGAGGTTAGCTACTCGGTGGCTTATGCCAAACAGCTTGGCGGTAAGGAGCTTTCCTACAATAATATTCAGGATGCCAATGCAGCTTTGCAGATTGTTAGGGAGTTCAACGACCAGCCTTTCTGTGTAGGTCTGAAACATATGAATCCCTGCGGAGCTGGCGTTGGTGCAACTATCGAGGAGGCTTGGCAGAGGGCATACGAGGCAGACAAGGTGAGCATCTATGGCGGTATCGTTGCAATGAACCGTCCTTTGACAGGCGAGGTCGCAAAGATGATGAAGCCTATCTTCTTGGAGATTGTTATGGCACCCTCGTTTGAGCCCGAGGCATTGGAGGTCTTTGCAACAAAGAAAAATCTCCGCCTCTTGGAGGTTAAGATGGATGGCGTGAAGGCTCCCCAAAGGCAGTATGTTGGCGTAACGGGCGGTCTGCTTGTTCAGGATAGCGATATTGATTGCTTGGATATTGTGGAGGAGATGTGTGTTACCGAGCGCAAGCCTTCGAGCGAGGAGTTGCAGGATATGAATTTCGGTTGGAAAATCGTGAAACACGTCAAGAGCAATGCTATCGTGGTTGTTAAGAATGGTATGACCTTGGGTGTTGGCGCAGGTCAGATGAATAGGGTTGGCTCGGCAGAGATTGCTCTCAATGAGGCAAAGGCAGCAGGTGCTACTGAGGGTCTTGTGCTTGCGTCAGATGGCTTCTTACCCTTCGATGATACGGTAGAACTTGCCTCGAAGTATGGCGTTGTGGCTATCGTGCAGCCCGGTGGTAGCATTCGTGACGAGGAGGCAATCAAGAAAGCAAATGAGAAAGGTATCGCAATGCTCTTTACGGGTATGCGCCACTTCAAACACTAATATAAAATTATGGGTAACAAGAAAGTATTGGTTGTAGGCTCGGGCGGTAGGTGCCACGCTATTGTGGATGCGCTCTCTCGCTCCTCGCAGGTGGAGAAAATCTACTCGGCTCCCGCAAATGCAGGTATTTCGATGCAGGCAGAGGCAGTTGCTATTGGCGTGGAGGATGTCGAGGCACTCGTAGCTTTTGCCAAAAAAGAGAATATAGACCTCACGGTTGTAGGTCCCGAAGCATCACTTGCTGTGGGCATTGTGGATAGATTTCAGCAGGAGGGATTGAGGATTTTTGGTCCCACAAAGGCGGCAGCACAGATTGAGAGCAGTAAGGAGTTTGCCAAGCAGATTATGGTAAAATACTCCATCCCAACGGCAGCATACGAATCGTTTGACAACTACGAGGAGGCTTGGGCGTATGTCAAAGCTCGCCCTGTGCCAACCGTTATTAAGTACGACGGTTTGGCGGCAGGTAAGGGTGTGGTTGTGGCTGAGAACTATGAAGAGGCAGACGCTGCTTTGAAAGATATGCTCTTGGATGAGAGCTTTGGTAAGGGTAGGGTAGTGATTGAGGAGTTCCTTGAAGGTCCCGAGTTTTCGTTTATGTGCGTAGTGTCGGGCGAGAAGGTCTATCCTTTGGCTATGGCGCAAGACCACAAGCGTGCCTATGAGGGCGATAAGGGTCCCAATACGGGCGGTATGGGTGCATATAGCCCCGTGCCTTTTGTTACCGACGAGGTTAGGGAGTTCGCATTGGAGAAGATTATGCGTCCCACAGCGGCTGCAATGGTGGCAGAGGGTGTGCCTTTTACGGGTGTGCTCTATGGTGGCTTGATTCTTACAACCGAGGGTCCCAAAGTTATTGAGTTCAATGCTCGTTTTGGCGACCCCGAAACGGAGGTTGTTCTGCCTCGCTTGAAGAGCGATATCTACGAACTCTTCGATGCGGCTATTGATGCCCGTAATTGCGAGTTGGAGTGGAGCGATGAGGCTCTGCTTGGTATTGTACTTGCCTCTAAGGGATACCCCGCAAGCTATCCCAAAGGTGCTGTGATTGAGGGCTTGGAGAATTTGTCTTCGACCGTATATCATATGGGTACTGCCAGAAAAGAGGACGCAGTGGTGACCGCTGGCGGTAGGGTGCTGATGGTTGTGGGTCGTGGTGCGACGCTTCGCAAGGCACGAGAGCAGGCTCTCTCGGATATTCAGAAGATTGCGTGCGACAGCCTCTTCTATCGTAGCGACATCGGACATAAAGTATTGGATTAACAATAAGGCTATATAAATATGATTATCAGTGGAACAAGTTTGGCTGCCGAGATAAAGAAAGGTGTTGCGGCAGATGTTGTGAAATATAAGGAGCAGTATGGTCGTGAGCCCCACTTGGTAGTAATTCTTGTGGGCGAAGACCCTGCGAGTGTCTCCTATGTGACAGGTAAGGCAAAGGACTCCGAAGAGGTGGGCTTCAAGAATACCACTATCCGTCGCCCTGCCGAGATAACCGAGGAGGAGATTTTGAACCTCATTGGCGAACTCAATGAGGATAAAGGTGTGGATGGTATTTTGGTGCAACTCCCCCTTCCTAAACATATCAGTGAGGAGAAGGTTATCGCTGCCATTAGCAAGGAGAAAGATGTGGATGGCTTCCACCCCCTCAATGTAGCTGCCTTGTGGCAGAAACAGGAGTGCATCCTTCCCTGCACCCCCAAAGGTGTGATTAAACTGCTGGATAAGGCAGGTGTGGAGATTGCTGGCAAGAAGGCAGTAGTTATCGGTAGGAGTAATATCGTAGGTTTGCCTGTGTCGAAACTCCTTTTGGATAGGAATGCAACCGTTACTATGTGCCACAGCCGTACCAAAAACCTCGCAGAAGTAACCCGCAAGGCGGATATCTTGGTGGTGGCTATCGGTCGCCCCAAATTCATTACTGCCGATATGGTGGGCGAAGGTGCTGCTGTGATTGATGTGGGTGTCAACCGTGATCCCGAAACTGGCAAACTCTGTGGCGATGTGGATTTCGCTGCTTGCCAAGAGAAGGCGTCGGTTATCACGCCTGTTCCTGGTGGCTGTGGTCCTATGACAAGGGCTTGTTTGATGGAGAATACTATTGAATGTTATCTTAACCAAGTTGCTAAATAGTTATGATTGAAAGATATGGGCGTGAGGTGATGCGCCAAGTATGGACAGAAGAGAATAAGTTTGATGCCTACCTGAAAGTGGAACTTCTCGCTGCCGAGGCGTGGAGAGAGTTGGGTGTTGTGCCTGCCGAGGATGTTGAAAAACTCTGGGCAAAGGCGTCGTTCAACATCGATCGCATCAAAGAGATTGAGTTGCAGACCCGCCACGATATTGTGGCTTTCACTCGCACAGTTAGCGAGTCGCTTGGCGAGGAGAGGAAATGGGTGCACTATGGTTTGACCAGTACCGATGTGGTAGATACAGCCAATGGCTACCTGTTCTCGCAGGCAGATAAAATCATTGAGGAGGACTTGGTGAAGTTCTTGGAGGTGCTCAAAAAACAGGCAGTGAGGTTCAAGTACACCCCTTGCATTGGTCGTACACACGGCATCCACGCCGATATTACCTCCTTCGGTTTGAAATGGGTGCTCTGGTATGAGGAGATGAGGCGCAACTTGGAGCGTTTTCGCTCGGCAGCTCGTGGCGTAGAGGTCGGCAAGATTAGTGGTGCTGTGGGTAACTTCGCAAACATTCCTCCTTTTGTGCAGGACTATGTGTGCGAGAAGTTGGGTATCGATAGCGCAAATGTATCCACTCAGGTTATCCAGCGTGATCGCCACGCATACTATATGGCAACCCTCGCAGTTATCGGTGCAAGTTTGGAGCAGATGGCAATGGAGATTCGCAACCTCCAGCGTACCGAGGTGCACGAGGTGGAGGAGGCTTTCGGCAAGGGTCAGAAAGGTTCGAGCGCTATGCCCCACAAACGCAATCCTATCAGTAGCGAGAATATCTGTGGCTGTGCAAGGGTGCTGAGGGGCTATATGGCTACCGCATACGAGAATGTGGCTCTCTGGCACGAGAGGGATATCTCCCACTCGGCAACAGAGCGTATCATTATGCCCGATGCCACCATCCTCTTGGATTATATGCTCAACCGTATGATGGGTATCTTGGAGAACTTGGTGGTCTTTGAGGAGCAGATGAAGGCAAATATCTACCGCACCAATGGCGTAATCTTTGCGCAGAGGGTTATGAATGCTCTTATTGATAAGGGCTTCGTAAGGGAGAAGGCATACGACACCGTTCAGCCTGTGGCTATGAGGGCTATGGCGGAGGGTGCATCCTACCAGTGTCTTTTGAAAGAGGAGCCTACCGTTATGGCTACTCTCACAGAGGAGGAACTCGATTCGTGCTTCACATTGGAATACTATATGAAGAATGTGGACTATATCTATAAACGCAATAAAATCGAAGAGTAAATGTCTGAAAGATTGGTTGTTATAGGGTCGCAATGGGGCGACGAGGGTAAGGGCAAAATTACCGACTATTTTGCTTGCCGTGCCGATATGGTGGTGCGCTATCAGGGAGGTAATAATGCGGGTCATACCGTAGTGTTCGACGGCAAGAAATACTCCTTGCAGAGTATTCCCTCGGGTATCTTCAACCCCAAGACCAAAAATGTAATGGGTAATGGTATGGTTATCAACCCTGTGTCTGTCATCGAGGAACTCGATAGACTCCACTCGCAGGGTATTACCGACTATCAACTCTATATCTCGGACCGTGCGGCTGTGGTTATGCCCTACCACTCGGCTCTGGATGGTGCATACGAGAACTTGAAAGGTGGCTCGCAGATTGGTACCACAAAAAAAGGTATCGGTCCTGCATATTCGGATAAGTATAGCCGTGTAGGCATCCGTATGGGCGACTTGTTGGAGCCTGAGTATTTTGCAGAGAGGCTTCGTGAGGCGCTCACTATCAAAAATATGGAACTTTCGATGCTCGGTTTGCAGACCTTTGAGTTTGAGGCTGTTTATGAGCAGTATATGGCTCTTGCAGGTAAAATTGGTCATATGATTTGCGACACTTCGGCGCTTATCAACGAGGCGCTCGAAAGTGACCAGAAGGTTCTCTTTGAGGGTGCGCAGGGTATGATGCTCTGCATTGATCACGGCACATATCCCTATGTGACTTCATCGACACCTTCGTCGGCAAGTGTGCCCGTAGGTGCAGGCGTTTCGCCCAAGTGGATTGACAATGTGCTTGGTGTTGCTAAGGCATACTGCACAAGGGTGGGCGAGGGTCCTTTCCCCACCGAACTCTTTGATAATAGAGCCGAGGAGATTCGTGAGCGTGGTCACGAGTATGGGACAGTTACTGGTCGCCCCCGCAGGGTGGGTTGGTTTGATGCTGTTGTGGCTCGCTATGTTAGTCGCTTGGCAGGTATCGACTCGTGGGCACTGATGCTTTTCGATGTTCTTTCGGGTCTGGATAAAGTGTCGATTTGCGTAGGCTATGAGGTGGATGGCGAGGTTATCGAAAATCCCCCTGCAACCATCGCCAAACTCGCACGCTGCAAACCCGTGTTG
>JAGCJH010000004.1 GCA_017648105.1 Tidjanibacter sp. | reverse complement strand
CCTCCTCGAAAGCCTTAGCAGTCTCCTCCACGAGCGTCGTCGTGTCGTGCACCTTCATCGGCTGGGGCAGGTAGCCGAGCGTCGTATCGCCACTCATTGTCACCACACCCGAGGTGGGGGGCTGTTCGCCCATAATGACTTTCAGGAGCGTGGTTTTGCCCGCACCATTCTTGCCCACAAGACCAATCCTATCTCGTGGGTTAATCAGCAGCGAAATCTCCTTGAAGAGATCCCACCCTCCGTAACTAACCGTTATGTTATCTATCGAAACCATCTCTTTTTAAGCATTCAGTATGGCAACAATCTCCGCCTCAGGATCGGGAGCACAGAACACCGCACTGCCCGCAACAAGCGCATTGCACCCTGCCTCGTAGAGTTCGTGGGCGTTGTGGCGGCTCACACCACCATCAATCTCAATCAGCACATCAAGACCCCTATCCTCTATCATCTTCCTCAGTGCCATAACCTTCTCGGTGCTACCCTCAATGAAACTCTGACCGCCAAAGCCTGGCTCCACGCTCATAATAAGCACCAAGTCAATCTTATCCAAGATAGGCTCCAAAACCGACAGCGGCGTCTTAGGTTTAACCGACACACCCACCTTCACGCCCTTTGCTCGAAGGAGTTCGATGCACCTATCAACACACTCGGTAGCCTCAATATGGAAGGTCACAAGGTCGGCACCCGCATCGGCAAACCTCTCGACATACTTCTCGGGCTCGACAATCATCAAGTGTACATCCATAAACTTGTTGGTAGCAGAGGTTATCGCCTTCAACACAGGAAAACCAAAGGAGATATTAGGCACAAAGACACCGTCCATAACATCAATATGCACCCACTCCGCAGCGCTGCGGTCAATCATCTTGGTATCCCTCTCCAAGTTGCCGAAATCTGCCGACAACATCGAGGGCGCAACAATACGAGTTTTCATCTTTTCTATCTTGTTTTGTTGTATTTTCTTTCTTTTGGCGAAAAACTATGTCTTTCTTCTACGCCTTTGCTCAGCGTTAATGACCTTAATGGCTTTAAGGTCCTTAAAGACCTTATCGCTCATCGCAAATGAGGAACTTGCAACGCTCGGTGCAAAAAGCATCCACAAGGCACACTCTCTATCGCTATTATTTTTTCTTCTTATTGTGAAAGTTCATAGTCCTTTCGACACCAATAGTGGCAAAATCCTTAATCGCAGCCACCGCAGCATCCACCATCTTCTCAAACTCCACACGCTCCTCGGGGGAGAGTTTGCCGAGCACAAAATCTATCTGATGACCCTGTGGAAAGTCACCACCCACACCCATACGGATGCGTGCATAGTTGTTGCCACCGCACAGGGCGTCGATATTCTTCAAGCCATTATGTCCGCCGTCGCTACCCTTCGCACGGATGCGTAGCGTACCCACGGGAATGGCAATATCATCCACAATGACGATAAGGTTCTCACGAGCAATGTTCTCCTTATCCATCCAATACCTCACAGCCTTACCGCTGAGGTTCATATAGGTCGAGGGTTTGATAACCACAAGGGTGCGACCCTTCCAGCGTACCTCCGCCTTCGATGCATACCTATCGGGCGTAAAAGTGCCACCTGCATCCTCTACCAATTTGTCTGCCACATCGAAACCTGCATTGTGGCGTGTGCCCTCATACTCGGCACCTATATTTCCAAGTCCTACAACGAGATACTTCATACTATCCGGTTCTGTTTTCTTCCTACGGAAGAGTTTTTCTATTAAACTCCTAAACATCTGGCAAAAGTACCGATTAAAGTTGAAAGTTGAAAGTTGAAAGTTGAAAATTTAATCACTTAACACACAAATAGAAGATGCGAGTGCGTCAATGACACACTCGCATCCCAACTTTCAATTTTACGCCTTCAACCCTTACTCTTTGCTGGGCTGGTGTTTGTACTTAAAAATGATTGCAAACATAATAGCCACAACGAGTGCATAGGCTGCGAAGATGAGCCAAGCATCGCTCCAACCCTCAACCTGGGCAACGCCTGCGGGCTTACTATTCACGCAAGCATTCACAACAGCCTGAGCCGAAAGGGTACCGATAGTTGCACCAAGACCATTGGTCATCATCATAAACAGACCCTGTGCGCTCGAACGAATTTCGGGTTTGGTCTCCTGATCAACATAGAGCGAGCCGCTGACATTGAAGAAGTCGAAAGCCACACCATAGACAATCATCGAGAGGACGAACATCCACACGCCACTACCGGGGTTACCCACACCAAACAAACCGAAGCGGAAAACCCAAGCGAGCATTGCCATAAGCATAACCTTCTTGATACCAAACTTGCGCAAGCAGATGGGAATCAGAAGGATGCAGAGTGTTTCACTCACCTGCGAGAGCGAGATGAGCATATTGGAGTGTTTCACACCGAAGGTGTCGGCATACTCTGCAATAGCCTCAAAGCTACCCAAGAAGGGGTTTGCAAAGCCATTGGTAATCTGCAACGACACGCCAAGAAGCATCGAGAAGATGAAGAAGATAGCCATCTTTTTCTGCTTGAAGAGCTTGAAGGCATCCAGACCAAGTGTCTGTGCGAGCGACTTCTTCTCGGCAGTTTTGTTCACAGGGCAGTTGGGCAATGTGAGCGCATAGAGGCAGAACACAAGGCTCAAAACACCCGAGAATGCGAGCTGTTTGGCATTTACCTGGAATCCGAGAGCATCAGTAAGGAGCATTGCGCAAATGAAGCCAATGGTACCGAACACACGGATTGGGGGGAAGTGTTTAACAGTGTCCAAACCTGCACCGCTGAGTGCCGAATAAGCAACCGAGTTGGTCAGTGCAATGGTGGGCATAAAGAACGCCACGCTGATGGAGTAGAGTGTGAAGAGTGTGCCAAACTCGGGCACCTCAGCACCCAAACCATAAAGACCTGCTGCGAGCATTGCTGCACCAGCCAAGCCGTGACAGAGGCTCAACACTTTCTGTGCGGGAATCCAGCGGTCGGCAACAATACCCACGAGTGCGGGCATAAAAATCGACACAACACCCTGCATTGCGTAGAACCAACCGATGTTCTCCGCCATTCCTGCACCGCCGAGGTAACGACCCATACTTGTGAGGTAGGCACCCCACACGGCGAACTGCAAGAAGTTCATAATAATCAACCTGATTTTCAGATTCATAATCGTAGTAAATGTTATAAAGTTTAATGTATTTGCATTTTATACACTCGCAAATATACAAATTTCCCTATCTTTGTGAAAATAAAATTGCAGAAACTTACCAATGAAACTCAATTTTTGGAAATATGAAGGTGCGGGCAACGACTTCATACTCCTCGACCAGAGGGGTGCCGACTTCGAGCCCACAGCCGAGCAGATACACGCCCTCTGCAACCGTCGCACAGGTATCGGTGCGGATGGACTGATGATGCTGGGCGAGAGTGAGCGTGCCGACTTTTCGATGCGCTACTTCAATGCCGATGGTCCCGAGGCTACAATGTGTGGCAATGGCGGTAGGTGTATCGCTTGGTTTGCCGACCTTTTAGGCATCGGTGGCGACAGCAAACATTTCGAGGCGATGGATGGTCTGCACACTGCCGAGATTCTCGCCCGCAATGGCGACACAGCAACCGTAAGACTCGGAATGGTCGATGTGGAGAGCGTGGAGGTCTGCCCCGATGGCGATGTGCTACTCAACACTGGCTCACCCCACCTCGTGAGGTTTGTAGAGGGGCTCGATATGGATGTTGTGGGTGTAGGTCGCGCCCTGCGCTACGATGCAAAAACCGCCCCAACGAATGGTGCAAATATCAACTTTGTGGAGATTTTGGGCGAGGGCGAAGTGGCTCTACGCACCTATGAGCGTGGCGTGGAGGACGAAACACTTGCCTGCGGCACAGGGGCAACAGCTTCTGCCATAGCTCTTTGCCACACCCTCCAACCCACACTACGCCACTGCACTCTCCGAGCTCTTGGTGGCAACTTGGCGGTAGATTTCGAGGCGCACGATGGGCACTACACATCCATCCACCTCACCGGTCCCGCCCGCCTTGCCTTCTGCGGAGAAGTGGAGATCTGAAAATTGAAAAACAGCTTACGGCTGACAACAAAAAGAAGAGGCTGACCTTCGGGGGTCAGCCTCTTCTTTTCATTAAAATTCCACCGTTGGCGTTGTTTCAGCCGCAGGGGCGGACTCGAAGTATGCCCTCTGCTCGTAACCACACACACCTGCGATGATATTGGCAGGGATGCGTTTAATCTTCACATTATATGCCCTCACTGCCTCATTGAAGTCCTTGCGTGCCACTGCGATACGATTCTCCGTACCCTCCAACTGCGCCTGCAACTCCATAAAGTTATTGCTCGCTTTGAGTTCGGGGTACGCCTCGCCAATAGCCATCAGCCTACCCAATGCCGAGCCAACCTCATTTTGTGCGCTTTGGTACTCCGCAAGTTTCTCCTTCGTGAGTCCCTCGGAACCCACAACTACCTGTGTAGCCTGCGCCCTTGCAGCAACCACCGCCTCGAAGGTCTGCTGTTCGTGCTTAGCATAGCCCTTCACGGTATTCACAAGATTGGGGATGAGGTCCAACCTGCGCTGATACTGGTTTTCCACCTGACTCCACGCACCATCGACCTTCTCACTACTGGTCACAACTCCATTGTAGGTACTCACACCCCACACAACAACAGCAGCCAACACCGCCACGATAATCCACGATTTCTTTTTCATTGTTTTATCTTTTTGTTTGTTTTTATCTTTTGGGCAATACAGTGTATCGCTATATGACTTTGCTTTAATTAAAGGCATTAAGGGCATTAAGGGCGTTAAGGGCGTTAAAGACCTTAAAAATCCTTAAAAACCTTAAACCTCTCCCTAAAATCGTCCGCCAGCGCCGCCTCCGCCGCTGAAACCTCCGCCGAAGCCGCCTCCGAAGCCTCCGCCACCACGACCGAAGCCACCACCTCCTATGATGGTACCTCCGCCACCGAAGCCTCCGCCCGAGATATGTTCCACCTCATTGCGCCACACGACCTTGTCGCACTTATTGCACTTATAAGCCACCTTATAGACCCTTTGGAAGGCATTTTTCTCTATCTCAATGCGTTCGACGGTGCGTTGCAGGTTGCCCTTACGACACTTAGGGCAGCGATTGTGGAGATACAACAGCAGACACACCAAGATAAGGAACACAAGTGCCGTAGCGCCAAAGATTATAAGCCCCACCACCTCCGCATCATCATCCTCCGTAGCGAGTTCCTCAGGAATGTCAGAGGATGTGAGGATGGTCGCAAGTGCGCCCACGCCCTCCATCATACCACTATCGAAGTCGCCCGCCTTGAAGTGAGGAATCATCACACGCTCAATAACCCTCTTACAGAGTCCATCCGTGAGCACTCCCTCCAAGCCGTAGCCCACCTCTATCTCCACAGCCCCCTGACCGAGAGCAAGGAGTACCAGCAAGCCATTGTCACGCCCCTTTTCGCCTATGCCCCAGTGGCGGAACAGCTCGGTAGCGAACTCTCTCGGCTCGGCAAAACCTATGGACTCCACAGCCACCACAGCCACCTCGGCAATGCGGTTTTCTTTGAGCCTCAACAGGGTGGTGTCTATATTGTGCATAGCCTCCACCGAAAGAATGCCATCGGGATTGGTCACAAACCTGCGGTAGTCCTCCACCTGCACATTGGGCACACTCTTAGGCGTGTAGTTCTTCGCCCCAAGCGCTATTGGCGAGAGGAGCAGAGTTACTAACAAGGGCGCTATTTTGGTCAAAAATCTATTCATAACATCACAAATGTACAAAAAAATGAGGATTGAATGAAAATTTTATCATAAATTTGTGTGCGAAATAATCGAAAGTAAGCGAAATAATCGAAAATCAAACAAATAACTTTTAACCTTTCTCACACTATGAAAAAGAGAGTATTTCTTCTTTTTGCAGTCGTTGGTCTGATGGCTGCCCAGATTGTAAGTTGTGGCGAGCCTATGCCCACACCTCCTCCTTCGGATGACACCGAACAGCCCGAGGATAAGCCCGAAGAGACACCTGTGGACAAGAAGAACATTAAGATTTCCGTGCCCGTAAAGGACAACTGGATTTTTGATGGCAAGCCCTCGTTTGACATCACCATCGAAAACCTCAACGAGGTGGAGATGGAGGCAAAAGTGAAGATTAAAATTACCACCGACACAAAGAAGACCGTGACCACTATCGAGCAGACCGTAAGCGTTCCTGCTGGTAAAAAAACATTCACATTCACAACAGAGGAGAATCTTGCACCTAATTTTTATAGGGCAAGTTGCTCGGCAAATGGCAAATCGGGTCGCAATTTCTACTTCGGTGTAAATCCCGAGGGTATCGTATCGGCACCCGATATGCAGCCCGACTTCAACGAGTATTGGGAGAATGCAAAAGCAACGCTCCCCAGCCTCACCGAGTATGAGCCCGTACTCACCGAGATTAAGAGCAAGAGCACCTCGGCAGAGAAGGTCTATCTCGTAGAACTCAAATCTACACCCGACAGCCCCAATGGCGAGTATGTGACCGTTCGTGGTTACTATGTAGAGCCTCAGGATGGCGAGAAGCACCCCGTACTTATGCACTTCTACGGCTATGACGACCAGAATCCCACCTCGAAAGCATCGTGCCCCTCGGGTGGCTCGAAGGCAGACTACGCTGAGTTCTACTTCTCCATTCGTGGTCAGATGCTCAACAACCGCAAGGCGAGCCTCCGTGAGCCCGATGGTCTTGGCGACTTCGTAAATATCTATGGCGACTGGTTTGCCTACAACTTCGGCAACCTCGATGGTTACTACTATCGTGGCGCATTCTTGGACTGCGTGCAGGCTGTTCGCTTTATGGCATCCCGCCCCACAAGTGATATGAGCAACCTCTTCGCAGAGGGTTCGAGTCAGGGCGGTGCGCTCTGCTATGCTACCGCAGCACTCAGCGACTATCCCTTCTCGGCAATCACTCCCAATGTGGCATTCCTCGGCGACTTCCCCGACTACTTCCAGATTGTGTCGTGGCCCGCAAACACCGCTAAGGCAAACCAAGGCTCGATGACCGACGAGGAGATGTACCGCTTCCTCTCCTACTTCGACACCAAAAACCTCGCAACCCTCATCAGCGAGCAGACCGCAGTGTGGGCGACCGCTGGTTTGCAGGATGGCACTTGCCCTCCCCACACCAACCTTGCACCTTTCAGCAACTTGTCCACCACTGACAAGCAGATGAACTACTACGCTGAGATGACTCACGATTACCCCAAGAGTTGGTCGAGTGACATCAATAAGTGGTTCAAGAATCACACAAAATAGCACCCCCGAAAGGGCGACGCTCTATGTGGGTCGGGATTGCAGAGTGCAGTTCCGACCCGCTTTTTTACCCACCTTTGAGGGGAGTTGTGGCATAATTATTTTATAATACATAGGTATCGTAACCAAAATTGTCGTATATTTGAAAAATTTTTTCCTACGGATGCGCTCGAAAGTGTTACATAGAGTTCTGCTGGTTGCCACAATAATCCTTATGGCGACCTCGTGCAACATACGCACACTCATACCCGAGGGTCAGTATGTGCTGACGAAGAACGAAATCCGCACCGACAACGCCACCCCCAAGGAGGAGCGCATCTCCTCCTCCGAGATTGGCAAGTATATCAAGCAGCGCCCCTCGATGGATTTGTTCAATGTGCGTGCGTGGCTCTACCTCAAAGCCAACCCTGAGAGTCAAAATCTTTGGCACTCGCTGATGCGTGCGCTTGGCACCCCACCCGTATTGCTCGACAGCACGCTGACACGCCGCAGTGCGGAGAATATCGAGGCGTATGTTACCTCTCGTGGTTTCTTTGGTGCAAAGGAGGAGTATAGAATCTCGCTCAATGAGGAGAAACGCACCGCCACGACTTCCTATACGACCATTCAGGGCGAGCCCTACCGCATCCGTGATGTGAGGTATAACATCGAGGACGACTACATCGCCCGCCTGCTCCAAAGCGACACACTCTCTCCCCTGCGCATTGGTGGCATTCTCGACATCAACGCACTTGGCGAGGAGCGCAGCCGCCTGACGGACATTCTGCGCAGAGAGGGTTACTACGACTTTTCGGCAAACAACATCGAATTTCAGGTCGATACGACGCTTGGCAAACACGGGGCAAGCGTGGAGATGATACTCCATCAGCAACTCGTGGGCTACGACGAGGAGGGCGAGCCCCTCTACCGCAACAACCCCCTCTATCGCATTGGTTCTATCCGTGTGATGCCCAACTACGACGCTACGGAGGCTGCGACCAACCCCGACTATTTCCTTTCGCTCGACACCCTCACGAGGGATGGCTTGGAGATTGTCTATCGTGGCAGGCGCCCCAACATCCGCCCTTCGGTATTGCGCCAACTCATCCGCATCAATAGTGGCTCGATGTATGACGACCAGAGGGTCTCGACGACCTACGACAACCTTATGGGCGTGGACTACATCCATAGCGCCAACATAATCTTCACACCCGAGGCGAGGGACAAGATGCGCAAGGTGACCTATGTGGGCGACCATTGGAGCGACACTGCCGAGACTATGGAGGGTGTTCTCGACTGCGAGATTAGGCTTTCTCCCGCCCTGCGCCAAAGCTATAAGGCGGAGCTCGAAACAACTACCACCTCTTCGTTCTATGGCATCTCCACGACGCTTGGTTATCAAAACCGCAACCTATTCCGAGGTGCGGAGTTGGTGGATATGAGTTTCACCTTTGGTTATGAGCTTTTGAAGGTCGAGGATCCCTCGCTCAACCGCAACTCTACGGAGTTGGGGGGTATGATTGGTATCACCTTTCCTCAGTTCCTCTTCCCCATCGACCTCAACTCTTCGGGCTTGGTGCACAATCCCCAGACCCGCTTGGAGGCGTCTATCAACCGCCAGAATCGCCGCTACTACGACCGTGTGCTCTCCAACATTAGTTGGGGATATAGCTGGGGCGACGGCAAGAATAGCCTTTTTTCGGTGCGTCCTTTCGATGTGAGCCTCGTGAAGATGAACTATGTCAGCCAGACCTTCCTCGACAAACTCCAAAATCCCTATTTGAGGGATAGCTATACTACGCAGATGATGGCGGGCATCTCTGGAAGCTACGCCTACGGTACGCAGAAGAGCTCAGCGCCCGATGACTACACCTCCCTGCGTGCGGGTCTTTCGACGAGTGGCAACCTGCTTTCGGGCATCAAGAAGCTCATTGGCGACGAGAAGGTGGATGGTCACTACACACTCTTTGGCATCCGCTATGCTCAGTATGTTCGAGGCGATGTCACTTGGGCACAATCCATCAGCGTGGGCGACAATGTAGCGCTTGCCTACCGCCTCTATGGAGGTCTGATTTTCCCCTATGGCAACTCCCGCAACGAGTCCCTACCGGCAGATAGGCTCTTCTATGCGGGCGGTGTGAATAGTATGCGTGGCTGGACTGTGCGCACACTTGGTCCTGGTAGTTCTGCGGAGGTCAATAGTGGCTACCCGAGCCAGTTTGGCAACCTGCGCTTGGAGGCGAATGTGGAGTTGCGCTTTCCTCTGGGCGGCATTTTCGATGGTGCGGCATTTGTAGATGCGGGCAATGTGTGGTACACACCCAACATTCAGGGTATTCCCGAGGGTGCTGCGTTCAAGTTTGGCACGGCACTTTCGGAGGTGGCACTCAACACGGGCGTAGGTCTGCGCCTCAACCTCAATGTGCTTGTCTTGCGCCTCGATTGGGGCATACAGCTCTATAACTCCAATAAACCCGAGGGCGCCCGCTGGGTCATCGCCCAACCCGACATCCGCAATACAGCACTCAACTTCGGTATTGGATATCCGTTCTAAAAAAAGGTTTCCCGAGTATCGGGGAACCTTTTTTTAGAATGTCGACCGACAACCGACAACCGTCGACCGTCAACCGTCGACCGTCGACCGACAACAAACCTCTCCCGCCCTTTGGGCACCCACCCCTAACTTAGGGGAGGGATAGTATCTTATGCCCCCAACACCCAAGAACTCCTTAGAGCCCTTAAAGCCCTTAAAGCCCTTAGAGCCCTTAGAGCCCCCCTCCTCCTCTCGGGTATTAAAAAAGATACCCGAGAGGAGGAGGGGGCGAGGAGGAGGGGGCGAGGGAGGAGGGGGCGAGGGAGG
>JAGCJH010000045.1 GCA_017648105.1 Tidjanibacter sp. | reverse complement strand
GAGCCCCTGCGATGGCAACCATCTCCGCCATCTCCTCCGTCCAGTGTGCCATAACGGGTGATGCGCCAATGGCGAGTAGTGCATTTGCTGAGTTGTTCATCACAACATAGTTTGTGATGTTGTGAACAAGTGGGCTTTGTGAGCGCACTGCCGAGAGTGTTGTGGCAAGCCTCTCGTGTGGGATAGTTGTTCTCATAGTTTTGTAATGGTTGAAAATAAAAATCCGCATCCCCTCATATCACATTCGGGAATACGGCAATACATCTAAAAATTCGTTCCTTTCGCCCACCTCCTCTTGGCGGACTATCCAAACACATTTCGACCGTTTCCCTGCGCTGTCATTATACATATCAGGTTCGGAGGGTATCATCTCAGCCAGCCTTGCGGAAAGGCGTGGCACCCCTAACAGCACTACAAAGATAGTGATAAAATTGAGAATTGACAAAAAAACTTTTTTGTCGAGCGCCAATCGCAACTGAAAACTTTCAACTTCCAACTTCCAATTTGGTATGTGGTTTGCAAATGACCCATTGTCACTCGGGTCGTCGGGTGGCTTTATTTTCATTGTTATATTTATCAAATAAATTAGTTATGGCAGCTATTGTAAGACGCAATCAGGGATGGATGCCCTCGCTCTTCGGCGATCTCCTACCCGCAGAGTGGCTCGACAGGGGTGCAGGTGTGACCCCTGCAATCAATGTGAAAGAGACTAAAAAAGAGTACAAGGTGGAGGTGGCAGCCCCCGGTATGACCCGTGAGGACTTCTCGGTGCACTTGAATGACCAGAACGACCTCGTAGTGACCCTCGAACACCACTCCGAAAACAAGGATGAAGACAAGGAGTGCCACTACTTGCGTCGTGAGTTCTCCTACTCGAAGTTCCAGCAGACAATGCTCCTGCCCGACGATGTGGATCGCTCGAAAATCGAGGCTCACGTGGATAAGGGCATCCTCTGTATTCACATTCCCAAGAAGCCAGAGGCTGAGCAGAAACACGAGAATAGAAAGATTGATATCAAGTAGGAATAAAAAAAGAGCACATTTAGAATGGAAATGTGCTCTTTTGTTTGGTCTGCACGCCACACACCTGTGCATACCTCTATTTTGAAGTTGGTAGGCAGATCACCAAAGGGAGAGAAAGGCGACCTCCTTACCTTATAGATGCAAAAGAGGGGCTAAATGTTGCACGGGGTGTGAGATTTTTTTGTACTTTTTTGTGTCGGCTGCTGTAAGTGATTGATAATGATTGTGGTAGAAAAATAAAAAAACTCGGCAACTTTTTTGCTGCCGAGTTATGGGGAACGGTTTTCCGTCTGGGGCTATTAGATGGAGATGTCGAGAATCTCGAACACCATAATGCCAACGGGAACCTGTACCTCAATCTTATCGCCCTTCTTGTGACCGAGAAGTGCGTGACCGATGGGGGTCTCAACGGAGAGTTTGCCCTCTGCGAGATTTGCTTCGTGGTCGCCTACGAGGGTGTATTCCATCTCGCTACCGGTATTCACATTGCGGATTTTCACTTTGTTGAGGATCTGTACCTTGCTCTTGTCGAGGTGCGACTCGTCGATGATGCGAGCATTTGCAAGGGTCATCTCCATACGCATAATCTTCTCTTCGAGGTTACGCTGTGCCTCCTTCGCTGCGTCATACTCAGCATTCTCCGAGAGGTCGCCCTTGTCACGAGCCTCAGCGATAGCCTCAGCAGCTTTGGGGCGCTCTTCGATGCGCAACTGGTCGAGTTCGGCTTTCATTTTGTTGTAACCCTCTTTGGTCAGAACAATTGATTCGTGTGCCATAATAGAAAAAGTTGTTTTTATGTGTTATTATATTGTTTTTACCTTGCTTTCGGCAGACACGAAAAAAATATGAATTCCGACCCGTGAAGGTCGAAACCCAATACTCATTTTGCGCAAATTTGCCGTAAATCTGTCACAAAGGTAACTATCTTTTTCAAATAAACAAAATTTGTGCAAAAATTGTGTGACTAACAACAAAACAATAACTTATGACTCCGATTGGTGGCAGATTTGGCTCCCGAGAGTCCCGAGCAAGACGCCTCCCACCTAACCCCTCACGACTAAACTACACCCCACCAACTCGGAGGGGTGCAAGTGGTGGGGTAGGTGTGCTGAGAACTGTTTTTACCCCGCATTTTTCGGGGGAATTTTCACTCTCACAAAGGGGGGGACTCTTAGAACATCAGACCGAAGTTGATTTGCACCGTTGCGTCGTGATTGACGGAGATATGTTTGGTCTTGCCCGCAACCCTCATCGTTGAGGAGGTCTTGTCGAGGTAGCCCGTGTAGCGGAGGTCGAAGAAGATGCCGTCGAACTCCACAGAGGCACCACCCACAGCCGCAATGTCGTTGTTGTTGAATGTGACCTCAAAGGGTGTTGTGCCCTCGCCACGCAGATACTCCTTGGAGCCCAAGCGCCATACAGGACCACCGAAGATTCTCACTGCGCCAAACTTGAAACCAAAAAGCAAGGGGAGGTCTAAGCGCCGTGTGCGGAGGTTTTTGTACTCCTTGGGTTCGGAGGGGTACTTGATGCCGAATGAGTAGTCACGCTGGGAGAGCTGCAACTCGGGCTGAATGTAGATGAATGTGGGGATGGAGAGCCTCAGGATGATAGCCGCCTGATAGCCTCCCGAACGGTCGCTTGTCGATTCGAGCGTGCCACCGTCAATTGCTACCGTGTCGAAGTCGTAGGTGCCCGTGTTAATGCCGAGTCGAGCACCCATCTTCAAGAGCTGAGCGTCTGCCGCCCAGCAAGTCAGCATTATGCCGACCAAGAGTGTAAAAATGCGTTTCATAATTCGTAGTGTTTTTTGTGTTCACTACGAAGTAGTGCAAACGATGTGCCTGATTTATGCCGACCGTCAAACAGTCAAGTAAGCCCTATGGGCAAAAGTCGTTAGACAAAAAAAATCTCCCCCACGGTTTGCTCTTTGCAAATGAGGGGGAGATTTTTTGCAGTGCAACGCACTGGGCGCTGCTTATGCGTGTTTTTATTTGATGCGCTCGTAGTACTCACGAGTGCGGGTATCCACACGGATCTTGTCGCCAGTGTTGATGAACAAGGGAACCTTAACGGTTGCGCCAGTGTTCACGGTAGCGGGTTTGAGCGAGTTGGTCGAAGCGGTATCGCCACGAACACCGGGCTCAGTGTAGGTAACCTCCATATCGATGATGGGGGGCAACTCTGCGGTGAGTGCGAGCTCTTTCTCGGTGTGGAACATAACCTCCAAGATCTGACCATCTACCATAAGGTCGGAGTTCTCGATGAGCTCACGGGGAATGGTAATCTCCTCGAAGGTCTCCATATGCATAAGGTGGATACCGAGGTCATCCTCATAGGTGAACTGGTAGGGGCGACGCTCTACACGAACGGGCTCGATTTTCTCACCAACCGACGAGTAGGTTTTGTCGAGTACACGACCATTTTCAAGGTTTTTGAGTTTGGTACGGATGAATGCGGGACCTTTACCAGGTTTTACGTGCTGGAAGTCAACAACAAGGAAAGTTTTGTTATCCATGTCGATGCACATACCGATTTTGATGTCTGATGCTGTTGCCATAGTTTTTTGTAAAATATCGTTTTTATTAGTTTAGATTTCCATCTATTTCTTGTGGGCGTCTGTCGCTCAGGCGACAAAAGTAGTGATTTTTGGCGAAATTCCTACAATTCGTGGGTAATAATGTCACATTTAAGCCCCTTTTTTGCTATTGCTTCGAGAACTTTTGGGAGGGCGTAGAGCATATTTTTCGACGCCTTGACCGAGTCGTGGAAAACAATGATGTTGCCAGCCCTGAGGTGGCGGATGACCTTACGGGCACAGCGTGGAGGCGATATGCGGTGGTCGTAGTCCTCCGAAATGCTGTTCCACATCACGACCCTCCAACCCTGCGAGCGCATACGATGAACCTCGCTCAGAGTGATGCGACCATAGGGTGGGCGGAAGAGGCGTGTGTGGGGTAGGAACTGCCCCGCCTTGTAGGCACTTGCCATATAGTTCTCGGTGGAGGTGAGCCACCCGCGAGTGTGGTTGTAGGAGTGGTTGCCGATGGCGTGACCCCTCGCCACAATCTCCTTGACGAGGTCGGGGTAGAGCTCGGCATTGTTGCCCAAGCAGAAAAAGGTCGCTTTGGCATCATACTTGTCCAAAATGTCCAAGATTTGCTCCGTGATACGAGGGGTGGGTCCATCGTCAAATGTGAGATAGACACTCCTCGGGCTATCGACCCTCCACAACATTGTGGGCATTAGGCGCCTTATGAACTTAGGAAAGTGGAAATACATAACTCTTTTTTCTGCTTGTTTGTCCCTGCGGACGACCGCAAAGGTAAAAAGTTTTTTCTATCTTTGTAATCCGAATAACAGTTTAACCAAATAAATAGACTCCGAGTATGAAACGAATCTCGATTCTTAGCCTACTGGCTCTCTTTCTGATGGTGGGATGTGACTCCTCAACCGTCGGCACGGCACAGCAGAGTGCGGGTGGCGCCCCCTATGAACTCATTGCTGTCGTTCCCCAGCCTCAGTGGGAGGGCGAGGTTGGCGAAACCTTGAAAGAGATATTCTCCACCCCTGTGAATGGTCTGAATGAGGTGGAGCCCCGTATGGATCTTATGAGGGTTTTGCCCTCCGCCTTTGAGGGTTTCATTAAGATTCATCGCAATGTCCTCTACATCCGCATCAATCCCGAGGCGGAGGGCGTAAGTGTGACCCACAAAAAGAGTGCCTACTCTGCCGATCAGTTGCTTGTGACCCTCACAGCACCCAACGATGAAGAACTTATCGCTGCGCTGTGGGATAGCAAGGAGGAACTCCTCTCGCTCTATGAACTCGCAGAGAGGGAGCGTGCCCTCAAAATGAATCGCAAGCACAAGGAGGGTGTGATGGTCGATAAAATTAGGGATATGTTTGGCTTTACAATCGACCTGCCACGAGGCTATACCTCTCGTGGCACGAGTGGCGACAGTCTGCTTGTGACCTCCTTTGAGTACCCCACCGCTACGCAGGGTATCGCAATCTACTCCTACCCCTACAATGGCAAGAGCGACTTCGAGCAGAAAAACCTCGTAAAACAGCGTGACAACTTCGTGAAGAACATCCCTGGTCCTTCGGGCAAGTCCTATATGACCACCGTGAAGGAGTATGAGCCCTCGGTGACCTACAAACGCATCGATGGTCGCTTCTGGGCGGAGATGCGTGGCTTCTGGAACTTGGAAGGTGGCGACTTTATGGGCGGACCTATGCTCTCGTGGAGCACCCTCGACACCGATACCAACCGTGTAATCTGCATCGACTGCTATGTCTTCTCACCCAAGCACGGTCAGCGTGACCTCGTGCGTGGCTTGGAACACCTTATCTACTCTGTGAAATTCCCCGAAAAGAGCGAAGAGAATGTCAAATAACGATTGGAAAGCAAGATTGGGAGTGGTCTTTTCGACAAATCCCGATTTCAACTATACGACTGACGCAGAAGAGTCGGTGGAAACGCTTGCT
Source organism: Tidjanibacter sp. (assembly GCA_017648105.1). Lineage (GTDB taxonomy): Bacteria > Bacteroidota > Bacteroidia > Bacteroidales > Rikenellaceae > Tidjanibacter. The sequence continues at coordinate 8,322 of JAGCJH010000045.1, read as the reverse complement.
CCTGCCAAGCAGAACTTGCGAGTGTGGCTCGATAGAAACCATAGGGGTGGTAAGACCGTGACTCTCGTGAAGGGCTTTGTGGGGTCGGAGGATGACCTGAAAGAACTCGCAAAGGAGCTTAAAAACCGCTGTGGTGTGGGAGGCTCGGCAAAGGATGGAGAGATTATCATTCAGGGCGCACACCGTGAGCGAGTGCTCGAAATCCTCCTCTCAAAAGGCTACCGTGCAAAGCCTGCGGGCGGAAAATAGAATATGTACAAAAAAAGACCCACGACTCTCTCGTGGGTCTTAAAAAAGATACCTATGGGGGTGGATGCTCCGAGTGGGGTGGGTGTGAGAAATGATTTCTACGCTCTTGGGAGGGCGGATTGAAAATGGAGATATGAGATGATGTTGAAAAGAGTGATATTGGCGGTTGTGGCGGTTGTGGTTGCATTGCCCGCTTGGGCGCAGTTCTACTCCAATGGTGCGAGCCCTGCGGGGCTTCGTTGGCGTGTGGTAGAGGGGCGGAGCGAGCGTGTGTTGGCGCCCGACTATGCCGAGCCTCTCGCCCACAAGGTGCTCTACTTGATGGACTCCCTCTCCTCGACGATAGGCTATGGGCTATTGCCCGACAGGGTGGTTGAGCCCCTCGAAATGCCTGTGGTTATGCACACCGAGAACAGTGCCTCCAATGGTATATCCATTATGGCTCCCCGTCGCATAGAGATGTTTGCAATGCCTGCCACGGATAGTTATGCCACCCCTTGGTTGCGTCAGCTCTCCGTACACGAATATCGTCACGCTGCGCAGTATGGTGCCCTCTTTGATGGTTGGGCATCGCAGGTGCTCTACTATCTCTTGGGTGAGCAGTCGCTCTTGGCTATCACGGGTGTTATGCCCTTCTGGTGGCTCGAAGGCGATGCGGTGGCTGCCGAGAGTGAGGCGTCACTCTTTGGTCGTGCTCTGCAACCCTCCTTCACGATGCACTACCGAGCCGTAGGGCGCAGGATTTTGGAGGGTACAAATCCCGACAAATGGTTCTCGGGCTCCTACAACGAATACATCCCCAATCACTACCACCTCGGCTATCAGATGGTGACCGCAGCCAATACTATGCAGGGGCGTTATGCGTGGGGCGAGATTATGGACTATGCCCGCAAGCACCCCTACACAATCGCCCCCTTTGAGTGGGCGATGCGCAAGAGGTGGGGGATGACAACCTCCGACCTTTTCCATCACACCTTCCAGAGGCTCAACGACTATTGGGAGTCGCTTCCCGAGCGTGAGGATAGCGCTCAGAGGGTCTATGCGCCAACAACCTCCCCCTATCGGATTACGAAATATCCTCTTTGGGTGTCCGATGATGCGGTAGTGGTTATGGAGAGTAGTTTCGACAGGTCATCGGCATTCGTGGAGGTGGATGTTGCGAGTGGTGAGCGCAGGGTGCTCCGTCACATCGGTGCCATCAATACCCGCCCGACGCTCATAGGCGACTACCTCTACTGGACAGAGATGCAACAAATCTCCTCCTTTGCACAGCAGATAGGCTCCGTGTTGTGTCGTGCTCGTGCCGACGGCAGGGGTGGGGTGGAGCGTGTGCTCCGCAAGAGCGAATATGCCCTCTATCCTGTGGCGTATGGGGGCGATGTGGCGTATGTGCGATACGACTTTACGGGTACCTATACGATTGTCTGCACCGAGGGAGATTTTGTGCTTCCCGAGGGTGTGGAGTGTCACGGCTTGGCTGCCGATGGCGACCATCTCTACATCCTCACAACAAGCGACAGGGGTATGGCTATTGAGCACCTCAATCCCGAGAGTGGCACTTGGCAGACCATCAAGAAACCCACACGAGCAACCCTCTCGTCGCTCATCGCAGAGGGCGGCAAACTCTACTTCGGCTCTATCGCCTCGGGCTACGATGAGATACATTCCATAGACCTCCGCACTGGCTCGGAGGTGCGCCTTACGACCTCCCGCTACGGCTCGTTCTATGGTGCCCCTTCGCCCAATGGCGAGCGTCTTGCTCTGGCGGTATATGATGCAGAGGGCTACCACCTTGCGATTGACACAACTGCCCCCATTGAGCGTGTGGAGCAGAGTCTTTTGCCCCACAATGTCGTAAATCCCGAGCACTACCACTGGAACGGGGTTGTCTGTGTTGATAGTATCGACTATGGCGCAGTGCAAGCCGAGGAGCAGCTGACCAAATACCCCTCCGTGCCCTATAATAAGGCTGCGGGGGCGCTGAATATCCACTCCTGGGCGCCAGCCTACTACCGCCCAGACCAGCTGATGAGTGGCAATCTTGACGATGTGAGGTTTGGTGCTACGGTGGTGTCGCAGAGCCTCCTTTCGGATGCAATCTCCTCGCTTGGGGTCTTTATTGAGCCGAGTGGCGCTGTGGGGACAAATCTCAATGTGAAATATATCGGCTGGGCACCCAAGTTGGAGTTAAATGCCCGCCTTACGACCGCCCCTGCGGGTAGCTACGCCCCTGTGGGGATTATGATGCAGGGGGGTGACTACTATGCCTCCTATGACCATTCGGAGGAGGATATTGAGCACCCCGTGCAGCGAGGGAGCGTGTCGCTCTATGGTCGCCTGCACCTTCCTCTGGTGCTCTCCAACGGTTATGTAACCACAACCCTTACTCCCTCGGTGGAGTACTCTTTCGCCAATAGTGCGACCTATTCGCCCACGACAAAAACATTTCACAACGGCTTGCACGCATTGGCGGCGACCCTCCAATGGAACTCCACCACTCGCACCGCTTACCGCAACCTCACCCCTCGTTGGGGCGTGGCAGTCGTGGGTGGAGTGGGTAAGTGCCTCACTCCCATAATGGAAACGCCTGTGACTTGGGGCTTATATACTCGCTTTTTTGCGCCTGCCTTTGGGGCGAATGATGGCTTTACGATGCGTGCCTCCTATCAGGGTATTGTGGGTAGTGGTCCTCTCGGTCACAGCCTCGACTTCGGGTGGCTTACACCTCGTGGCATACTTTCGATGGTCTATCCCGACGATAGGATTGGTGGCTCGGTGCAGTATGATGTCCCCCTTTGCTATCCCGACTGGGGCGTGAGTGGAGTAGTGATGATTAAGCGTGTGAGGGCTTCGCTCTTTGTCGATACTCTGTGGGGTAGGTTGTGGATGGAGGATGGCTCTCGTAAGTGGGAGGGTGCGACCACCTTTGGTGGCGATGTGTTCGTAGATACTTCGTGGCTCCGACTCCCCTCTCAGGGCGACCTTTCACTCAAATTCGGACTCTATTTCGACACCCAACACCTCGCAAAACCCACCTTTACGAGTGGTTTTGCACTGAATTTTTAATCCCCCTTGCGTGCGCACATTATGCGCATATTCTGAAAAAAACGCTATCTTTGTAGGTTGAATACCCCTATAAGAACGCATAAATGGTATGAAGAAAAATAGCAAACTATCAAAGGCTAAGAAAGTTACGCTGTGGTTTTGGACTCTAATCCTTGTTCCAACAGTGGTGGTTGTTGCACTCCTTGTTGCAACAAATGCGGGCGTGTTTGGTCGCTTGCCATCCTTTGAGGAGTTGGAAAATCCCAAGAGCAACCTCGCAACCGAAATCTACTCCGAGGATGGTGTGTTGCTCGGCTCCTACTATGTGCAGAATCGCTCCTATGTCGATTATGAGGATCTCTCACCTGCGCTCGTTGCGGCACTCATCTCAACCGAGGATGAGCGCTTCTATACACATTCGGGTATTGACTTCATCTCGCTCGCCCGTGTGGGTATCAAGACCATCGTGTTGGGCGATAAGGGTCAGGGTGGTGGCTCGACAATCACGCAGCAGCTCGCCAAAAATCTCTTCCCCCGAGATACGACCCCCTATACCTCTCGTTTGGCACGAGTGGGCAGGCTTGTGATTGCTAAGTTCAAGGAGTGGATTACGGCTGTGAAACTCGAATACAACTACACGAAGGATGAGATTGTGGCGATGTATTTCAACACGGTCTTCTATGGCTCCAATGCCTATGGTATCAAGGCGGCGGCAAAGACCTTCTTTGGAAAAGAGCCCAGCGAGATAAATGTGCAGGAGGCTGCGGTGTTGGTTGGTGTGGTCAATGCCCCCACCTACTACAACCCCGTGCGCAACCCCAAGAATTCGCTTGCAAGACGCAATACGGTTATGAGTCGTATGGAGGCGAGTGGCTACCTCACAAAGAGTCAGCTCGACTCGCTCCAAGCCCTCCCCATCGAACTCAATTACTCCTCCTCGTCGCACAATGAGGGTTTGGCAACATACTTCCGTGAGATGATTCGCATAACGATGACCTCGCCCAAGCCCACACGCAGTATGTTCTACACCAAGTATGACTACGAGAAAGAGGTGGAGCGCTGGGAGAGCAATCCCATCTATGGCTGGTGCTTGAAAAACCAAAAAGCAGACGGCTCGACCTACAACATCTATCGTGACGGTCTGAAAATCTACACCACCCTCAATTCGAGAATGCAACGCTATGCCGAGGAGGCTGTGCAGAAGCAACTCTCTCGACAGATTCAGCCAGCAATGGATAGACAGGTGGCTACTACGGGTATTCTGTTCGACGGCTTGGAGCAGGCAGAGGTAGATAAGATTTTGCAGCGTGCAATGCGCCAGAGCGACCGCTACCGTGATATGATGGATGCGGGCTACTCGACCTCCGAGATTGAGGAGGCGTTCAATACCAAGACCAAAACTCGCATCTTCACCTATGCAGGCGATGTCGATACGCTCATCACACCTATGGACTCCATCCTTCACCACAAACGCATTATGCGTGCTTCGCTGATGGCAGTGGATCCCAGCAATGGCTATGTGAAGGCGTATGTCGGTGGTCCCTCGTTCCGCTACTTCAAGTATGATATGGCGAAGCAGGGTAAGCGTCAGGTGGGCTCGACAATCAAACCCTTCATCTACACCTTTGCATTCGACCACCTCGGCTACAACCCCTGCACAATGGTGCCCAACCTGCCTGTGACTATCGAAACCTATACGGGTGAGGCGTGGACTCCCAAAGAGGCAGGCACGAAGGTTGTCTATGATGGCGAGTTGTATCCCTTGCGTTGGGGTATGGCTCGTAGCCGCAACAACTACTCGGCGTGGATTATGAAGCAGGCAAACCAGCCCGCAGCAGTTGCCGATTTCATCCACAATATGGGTATTATGAGCTTCGTGGATCCTGTGAATGCTATATGCCTCGGTACGCCCGATGTGAGCCTCTTTGAGATGGTGGGCGCATACTCCACCTTTGCAAATAGAGGTGTGCATACGGAGCCTATCTTCGTCACTCGCATCGAGGACAAACACGGCAATGTGCTGGCAGAGTTCACACCTACAAGTACGGTGGCAATTAGCGAGATGACTGCCTATACAATGATTGGTATGTTGCGTGCGGTTGTTGAGCGAGGTACGGGTGTAAGGCTCGGATGGGCGTATGGTATGGGCGATGTTGAGGTCGGTGGTAAGACTGGTACTTCGCAGGAGAATAGGGATGCGTGGTTTATGTGCGTAGCCCCCAACCTCGTAGGTGGTGTGTGGGTCGGTGGCGAAGACCAAAGTGTACACCTGACCGATAAGGGCGAGGGCTCGGCTGTGGCACTCCCTGTCTATGGCGAATTCCTCAAAAAGGTTATGGACGATGGTACGCTGGGTGTAACCCGAGCCGATACATTCCACCGTCCCGCAGGTGCTAAGGACTATGACTGTTGGGATGGCTCGATAACTATCGAGGATGTCGAGAAGGAGGTAAGTGGCGAGGCAGTAGAGGAGGTAGAAGTGCCCGCACCTTCGGATGTTATATACGAAGAGGAAGAGTTTTTTTAGTTAGTAACGAGTCGTTAGTGGCGAGTCGTGGAAAATATATAAAGTATCTCGCTAAAAATTTTGGGGCGACTCTTTATAAGAAGTCGCAGGAAAAAGGAAACAAAGTAATAAAAAATAGAAGAAAGAGATGAATGTAGCAATTGTGGGCGCAAGTGGCGCCGTAGGTCAGGAGTTCTTGCGAATCTTGGCAGAGAGGGATTTCCCCATTGATAACCTCTACCTCTTTGGTAGCGAGAGGAGTGCGGGTAGGACATATACCTTCAAGGGTAAAGAGTATAAGGTGCAACTCTTGGCGCACAATGACGACTTCAAGGGTATTGATGTGGCGTTTGTGTCGGCAGGTGGCAGCACTTCCAAGGAGTTTGAGAAGACCATCACCAAACACGGCACCATTATGATTGACAATTCGAGCGCTTTCCGTATGGATGCAGATGTGCCCCTTGTGGTGCCCGAGGTAAATCCTGAGGATGCTCGCAACACTCCACGCAATGTTATTGCCAACCCCAACTGCTCCACAATACAGATGGTGGTAGCCTTGGCGGCTTTGGAGAAACTCTCGCACATCAAACGAGTGCATGTGGCAACCTATCAGGCAACCAGTGGTGCGGGTGCTATGGGTATCGCAGAGCTCGAAAATCAGTATAAGGAGATTGCGGAGGGCAAGCAGACTACCGTTGAGAAGTTTGCATACCAGATTGCAGGCAATGTTATCCCCCACATTGATGTTTTTGCCGATGAGGACTACACAAAGGAGGAGCTGAAAATGTACTACGAAACACAGAAGATTATGCACTCGGATATTGCCGTGAGCGCAACTTGTGTGAGGGTACCTGTGGCTCGTGCTCACTCGGAGGCTATCTGGGTGGAGTTTGAGCAGCCCGTATCGCCCGAGGAGGCTCGCAAGGCTTTTGAGGAGGCGGAGGGCATTGTTGTTGAGGATACCCCTGCGGAGAAGAAGTACCCTATGCCCTTGTTTGTGGCAGAAACCACTCCCGTCTTTGTGGGTCGCATCCGTAGCGATATCGCCAACCCCAATGGTCTGACCTTCTGGTGCGTTGCTGACCAGATTCGTAAGGGTGCAGCACTCAACGCTGTGCAGATTGCCGAGAAACTCTTTGGTACAAAATAAGGCTGAGCGAAGTCAGCACTAAAAGTTTTTATCTCCGTCGGAGATAAAGAGGGCAGACAAAAAAAATAATGGAGAGTCCATTTCGGGACTCTCCATTATTTTTTGCCGTAGGCTCGGATTACTTAACCTCCTCGAACTCTACATCCTCAGCCTGCTGTGCGCCGCCTGCGTTCTGCTGGGGCTCGCCCTGAGGTGCACCCTGCTGCTGTGCGCCAGCCTGTGCGTAGATGTCCTGCGAAGCTGCCTGCCAAGCGGCGTTGAGCTTCTCGGTTGCAGCATCGATACCTGCGAGGTTCTGCGACGAGTGTGCGGTTTTGAGCTCTGCAAGTGCTGCGTCGATTGCCTGCTTTTTCTCTGCGGGAATCTTGTCGCCATACTCTTTGAGCTGTTTCTCGGTCGAGAAGATCATACTGTCTGCACCGTTGATCTTATCTACACGCTCACGCTCCTCTTTATCTTTTGCCTCGTTCGCCTTAGCCTCGTCACGCATACGCTGAATCTCTGCCTCGGTCAAGCCACTCGAAGCCTCGATGCGGATGCTCTGCTCCTTGCCAGTACCTTTGTCCTTAGCCGATACATTGAGGATGCCGTTTGCATCGATGTCGAACGAAACCTCAATCTGGGGAACGCCACGAGGAGCTGCGGGGATGCCGTCGAGGTGGAAGCGACCGATGGTCTTGTTATCTCGTGCCATCTGGCGCTCGCCCTGCAATACGTGAATCTCTACCTCGGGCTGGTTGTCCTGTGCGGTGGAGAATACCTGACTCTTGCGAACGGGGATAGTGGTGTTTGCATCAATGAGGCGAGTGAATACGCCACCGAGGGTCTCAATACCAAGCGAGAGGGGAGTGACATCGAGGAGGAGCACATCCTTAACCTCGCCAGTGAGTACGCCACCCTGAATTGCTGCACCGATAGCTACAACCTCATCGGGGTTTACGCCCTTCGAGGGAGCTTTGCCGAAGAAGTCCTCTACAACCTTCTGGATTGCGGGAATACGGGTCGAACCACCTACGAGGATAACCTCGTCGATCTGGCTTGCCGAAAAACCTGCATCGCTGAGCGCCTTGCGGCAGGGCTCGATGGTCGCACGGATGAGCGAGTCTGCGAGCTGCTCGAATTTAGCCCTTGTGAGGGTCATTACGAGGTGCTGGGGAATGCCATCTACGGGCATAATGTAGGGGAGGTTAATCTCGGTCGAGGTGCTGCTCGAAAGCTCAATCTTAGCCTTCTCTGCTGCCTCTTTCAGACGCTGCATAGCCATTGCATCTTTGCGGAGGTCGATGCCGTGTTTGCTCTGGAACTCTGCTGCCATCCAGTCGATGATTACGTGGTCGAAGTCGTCGCCACCGAGGTGGGTGTCACCATTGGT
>JAGCJH010000044.1 GCA_017648105.1 Tidjanibacter sp. | reverse complement strand
TTGATAAAAAATAAGCGCCTTTTTCAAGGCGCTTATTTTTATAGATCGCTATTCCATTCGCCTCCTGCGGAGGGGTAAATTATGGGTCGGGGCTCATCTTCGAGGGCTTTCATTGCAAGGTAGCTCTCATAGAGGCAGATGCCGTTTTGTGCCTCGTGGGCAATGGAGAACATCACAACCGAGGGGTGGAGGCGGGTGGCGTGGTAGGTAGCCATCGCACGCCAAAGATAGGCACTCTTCCAAGCGGGGTTGTTGCTTGGGGATGTGCTACGCTCTTTGTTGGGGGTTGTAATCTCCGCCGAGGGACACACCATCATACCCTCACGGTCGCAGAGCGTGTAGAGTTCATCGAGCTCGGCACGGGGTGTGAAGATGACATTGTAGCCCTCGCCTTTAAGCCTGCGCAGTTCCATAGCGGTCTGCTCCTCGGAGGTGTAGGAGAGGATTGTACCTTTGAGCTCTCGGGGCTCACCATTGAGTAGGAGCGTGCCCTCGGTGACCTCTATGGTGCGGAAGCCGATGTGGGCAGTTGTGAACTCCTTGATTCGGTTTTCGTGGCGTGTATAGACCACAAGGCGGTAGAGGTTGGGCTCCTCGGGAGTCCAGCTCTTCACCTCGGGAATGCGTGCAAAGAATGTCACATTGTCACGAGAGAGCATACGGGTTGTGAGGGTCTTGTTGGCATTTGCGACCATTGTTCCCTCGGGCGAGTAGAGCTCATAGTAGATAGTGTACTCCTTGCTGTTGAGCAAGAATGACTGCATAACAACGCTCAAATTCAAGAGTCCGTCGCCCTGCTTATTGAATGTTGTACGAGCTACGAAATCGGCAATAGCCACTCTTGGAGGGGTGAGGAGCGTTGCACGAGTGAATGTGAGGGGAGCATCCCCTGTGGGCTCAATCTCTCGGGCGATGTAGTTGTTGTGAACGGTTATGGTTATGGTGTTGTTGTTCTCTTGGAGTTTTTTCGTCAGGTCGAACTCGCTGCGAGCCCTGCCTGCGGAGGTGTAGCCCACCTCTACGCCATTTACACCCACACTTACAGCACCCGATGCACCCTCCACACGAAGGATTATCTGCTTGTCGTCGAAGCGGTAGTTGCGCTTGAAGCGTGTGGTGTAGCTCACAGAACCATCCTCATTTGTTGTGTTCAGCCACTCCACAAGGGGGATGATGTTATCCGACTTACCTCCTGCCTCCATCTGCTCACGGGAGGGGTAGCAGGGGAGTGCGCTGTGTGACAAGAGGAGCTCACGAGCGACATTCTCGGGCGCTTGGAGGGCATCCTTTGCGGGGAGCACCTCGGGCGCCTGTGCCAAGAGGGTGGTGGTTGTGAGAGCTAAAAATGCCCAAAGAAGAGTTGTTATGCGTTTCATACGAAGAAAATTTGCTATATTTGACCCTACGAAAATACGCTTTTTTTGGAAGATAACGAAAAATATACCGATTTAATCTTTCCGCCCCACGAGTTGCGATGCCGCAGAGGGGCGAAAGGGGGCTCAGAGGTGTGGGCTCCCACACGCCGTGCGTGGCTTGTGCTTACTCCCGAGGAGGAGGTTAGGCGTAGGGTCGTAAGACACCTGATGGAGCGCCTTGCAGTGCCTGCTACACACATCGTTGAGGAGTATCCCGTAAGGCTCAATGGTCAGCCCCAAAGGGCGGATATTGTGGTTGTGGATATGGAGATGAAACCCTGGCTTGTGGTGGAGTGTAAAGCCCCCGAAGTGGCAATAAATCAGGCGGTTATCGACCAAGTGGCAAGGTATAATAGCGTCATTGGTGCTCGTCAAGTGGTGGTCACAAATGGACGCATCGTTCGAGCCTTCGTTAAGAGCGAAAATGGCACCTATGCAGAGTGCTCCTTCCCACTCTAAACAATCTCCGAGAGTCGCTCCATAATATTGTCGTTGAGGTTATCCACAGCCTCGACGACCTCCCTAAGACCCTCCTTCAAGCGGTCAATCTCCGTGAGTGGTGCAACCTCGCCATATCCCTCCCAGGGACGCACAAAGAGGTAGTTCTCGCCACCATCGGAGAAGAGCACATTATCCACATAGTAGATATCGGTATACTCCTCGGGCGAGTCGAGCGACGCTTTGACAAGCGTGCCTGCCGAAGGTGTCGTCGAGAGGGTCACGGTCGCACCTATGCGCCAACCCTCAGTGTAGTGGATGAGTGTAAAGGTTTGCATACACACAAATTCTAAATTCTTGGTTCTCAATTCAAAAACAAGAAAGCCCCTTGAATTTCAAGGGGCTTTCTTTGTTTTTAGTGGCAGTGACCGCCCTCGCAGCCATCGTCGCAGTTGCCCTCGCAACCGCAACCCTCATCGCCACAGCCGCAGCCGCACGAGTGGTGGGGGTAGTCCTCATCGGTAGCCTCCCTAACCTCTACAACCTCGCCCTCGAAGTTGAGAGTCTTGTCTGCCATAGGGTGGTTGAAGTCCATCTTCACAGCCTCATCCGAAACCTCTACAACAACACCAATGACGGGCTGACCCATCTGTGTCATCATAGGAATACGGTTGCCAATGGTGAGCAAGCCCTCCTCGATGGTGCCATTGATCTCAAAAGCAGCTTTGGGAACATCAATAACCATATTGGGGTTGCTTACACCATAACCCTCCTCGGGCGAAAGTGTGAAGGAGTATTTGTCGCCAGCCTCCAAACCGAGAAGGTACTCCTCGAATTTGGGCAAAAACATACCAATACCATAAACGAATTTGAGGGGTGCCTCTTTCGATGCTTGGTCAGCAACCTGACCATCTACTGTGAGTGTGTAGCTGATAGCCACAGCGGTTTCATTTGCAATTTTCATTGTCGTATTGTGTTTTTTTTGATGTTTAGTTCTTTTTTTGTCAGTCAAACTGTAAATTCTATTTCAGAGGGTTTACCAGTTGCAGCATATACTCATCGAGCCAGTCGGTGGTTGTGCGCACCCACTCCTTCTTCAAACCCACAACGCTGAAATCCTTACTGCGGAAGAGGTTGAGCGAATGGGTGTTGTTCGAGAGGATGTTGCACCAGAGTTGGTTAAGACCCAAAATCTGGAACGAGTAGCGGATGAGTGCCTGCAAGGCGCTCGATGCGTAACCCTGACCCTCATCTTCCTTGTCGTAAATCAGCACGCCAACGCCCGCACGATGATTGTAGGGGTCGATGTCGAAGAGGTCGATAGCGCCCACGGGTTTGCCATTGGTCTTGGACTCAATAACAAGCCTCATCTGGCGGGTCTCGTAGATGTCATACTTCTGATCCTCAATAAACCTGCGCAGAATGTACTTCGAGAAGGGGGCAACAGTGCCACTGACCCTCCACACACGGGGATCGTTCTCCCAGCGATAGAGGATGTCGATGTCCTCGGGTTCGAGGGCTCGCAGTTTGATAATATCGGTTTCAAGTGCGTTCATTTCTACCCTCCCAAATTACAATCCAATAACTTTATTTCGTATCAACATAGCCGAACCCAATGCAGCTGCATTGCCGCCCATCTGTGACAGACGGAAGCAAGTGTCCTTATAGACAAGGTTCATAGAGTATTTATTGGTGGCGGATTTGAGAGGCAACATCAAGTAGTCGCCAGCCTGCGCCATATTACCACCAATAATCACGAGCTCGGGGTTGAAGATGTTGATTAGAAAGGCAATACTCTTGCCAATCTTCTCGCCCGCCTCCTCAATGAGCTCGATGGAGAGGTTGTCGTCGTTCTTTGCCGCCGAGATGATGTCGTCGATATGGATAACCTCGCCCGATGCCCACTTCTCACGCAGAATGGTATTCACACCACCTGCGATGCGCTCGACCATCTTATTCTCAATAGCGATGCCGCTGACCTCCGTTTCCAAACAACCCTTCTTGCCACACGAGCAGATAATCTCATTATTAAAGAAAGGTGTGTGACCAAACTCGCCCGCAAAACCACTCTTGCCGTAGTAGAGTTTGCCATCGGCAATAATACCAATAGCAACACCCTTGCCGAGGTGCAGATAGAGCATATTCTTCTCCTTCACAGAGTCGCCCGAATAATACTCCGCAAAACATCTCGCCCTTGTGTCGTTCTCCACCAAGACGGTCACACCCGTAGCCTCTTCAAGACTCTCTTTTAGCGACCTGTCACTACCTGTGAAGAACATATAGCTGTGACCTGTTGCGGGATTTACACGACCTGCAATGCACGCACCCAAACCGAGGATTTTGTTGCGCTCGACGGTGCAGTTGTCCAGAAAGTGGTTGATTGTGCGGCAAATATCCGCCAAGCACGCCTCATCGTCGGTCAGCGTGAAGGGTGTCACAAGGCTCGAATGGATGATGTTGTTTTTCAGGTCGGTAACAATCATATAAATATAGTCACGACCAATATCCACACCTGCGAAGTAGATAGCCGTATTTGCCAAACCGAAGATGTTGGGGCGCCTACCACCCGCAGTCTCCACCTTACCATTGTCCACAACAACGCCCTCTTCGACGAGCTCACCCACGAGCTTGGTCATTGTGGGCACACTAATGTGCAGAGCCTTGGTGAGTTCTGCGAGCGTACACCAACCCTCTACCGCCATATGGGCGATGATGCTCTGCTTGATGAGCACATTTTTATGGGAGATACCTTTGAGCCTCTCGCCATCGGGTTGATAGAAAAAATCTTTAAGAAGTGCCATTGTGAATTTTTGCTAATTTTATTTTCAACAGCAAAGATAGTGATATTTTTTAATAATGTGCCATAATTATTAAATTTTTTCAAAATTTTCTTCAAATTTTTTATAAAGAGTGGGGGAGAAATTGTAAAAAGTTGAAAAATGGGGGAGGGGTTTGGGAGTATTAGAGGGGGTAAGGGCTCTAAGGGTATTAAGGGCATTAAGGGCTTTAAGGGCTTTAAGGACTTTAAGGGCGTTTGGGGTGTTAGGGGTGTTCGGGATTATTGTGTTTTTGGCTTGTGTGGTTCTTGTAGTCTTTGCTCCCTGTTCTTCCTATTAACTTTTTGGATAAATTCTCAATTCTCTTTTTCTCGATTCTCAATTTTTTAGTTATATTTGTGGGATGAATCGTGCGTGCGTGCGCATAGCACGAGGAAGGAAAAGAATTTACAATTAACACAATACAATTAACAAACTAAAAACCAAAAAGTTATGAAAATTTCGCACATCGAGCACTTGGGTATCGCAGTGAAGAGCCTTGAAGAGTCCATCCCTTACTACGAGGAGGTATTGGGTCTTAAATGTTACAGCATCGAGGAGGTTGTGGACCAGAAAGTAAGGACTGCATTCTTCAAAGTTGGTCAGACCAAAATCGAACTTTTGGAGCCCACTTGCCCCGAGAGCACTATCGCAGGCTTCATCGAGAAGCGTGGCGAGGGTATTCACCACATCGCATACGCTGTTGAGGATGTTGCTGAGGCATTGGCAGAGGTTGAGGCAAAAGAGGTACGCCTCATCGACAAAGCTCCCCGTAAAGGCGCTGAGGGCTTGAATATCGCCTTCCTCCACCCCAAATCGACCAAGGGCGTGCTCACCGAGCTCTGCTGCGAGGGTTGCAAAGAGGAGTAATTCGAGAATTAAGAATTCAAAATTTATTTAATAAACACTTATTTTAACAAAATTATGAGTGAGATTCAGAATAAAATTGCGCAGCTGATTGAGTTGCGTGAGGAGGCAAAGATGGGTGGCGGTCAGAAGCGTATCGACGCTCAGCACGAGAAGGGTAAATATACTGCTCGTGAAAGGTTGGCAATGCTCTTGGATGAGGGTAGCTTCGAGGAGTTCGATATGTTTGTGACTCACCGTTGCGTGGACTTCGGTATGGAGAAGAGCCACACTTTGGGTGATGGTGTTGTTACTGGCTACGGTACCGTAGATGGTCGCCTTGTTTATGTTTTTGCACAGGACTTCACCGTTTCGGCAGGCTCCTTGTCGCTCACTATGGCAGAGAAAATCTGCAAAATTATGGATATGGCAATGCGCAATGGTGCTCCCGTCATCGGTTTGAATGACTCGGGTGGCGCTCGTATTCAGGAGGGTGTGAATGCTCTTGCAGGTTATGCAGAGATCTTCCAGCGCAATGTAATGTCGAGTGGTGTTATTCCCCAGATTTCGTTGATTCTTGGTCCTTGCGCAGGTGGTGCAGTATATTCGCCCGCACTCACCGACTTCGTGATTATGAAGAAGGACACCAGCTATATGTTCCTCACTGGTCCTAAGGTTGTGAAGACCGTTGTGGGCGAGGATGTGACTCAGGAGCAGCTCGGTGGTGCAAGTGTACACGCAAGCAAGTCGGGTGTTACCCACTTTGCAGTAGATACCGAGGAGGAGGCTATCAACATTACCCGTCAGCTTATCAGCTACATCCCCCAGAATAATATGGAGGATACCCCTGTTGTTGCTTGCTCCGACCCCATCGATCGCTTGGAGGATTCGCTCAACGAGATTATCCCCGACAATCCAAACAAGGCTTACGATATGTATGAGGTTATCCACGCAGTTGTGGATAATGGCGAGTTCTTGGAGTCGCAGGCTGCATACGCTCGCAACATCATCACTGGTTTTGCAAGGTTCAATGGTCAGAGTGTAGGTATCATCGCCAACCAGCCTAAGTTTATGGCAGGTGTGCTCGATATTAAGGCTTCGTGCAAGGCTGCAAGGTTCGTACGCTTCTGCGACGCTTTCAACATTCCTATCGTTACCTTCGTAGATGTTCCCGGCTTCTTGCCTGGTACTGGTCAGGAGTATGGTGGTGTTATCGATCACGGTGCAAAACTCCTCTATGCATACTGCGAGGCTACCGTTGCAAAGGTTACTGTTACCTTGCGTAAGGCATACGGTGGTGCATACATCGTTATGAGCTCGAAGCACATTCGTGGCGACATCAACTACGCTTGGCCCTGCGCAGAGATTGCCGTTATGGGTGCAAGTGGTGCTGTTGAGGTTTTGTGCGCTAAGGAGATTAAAGCTGCTGAGACTCCCGAGGCTCGTGCTGCCCTCATCGCAGAGAAGGAACAGGAGTACAAAGACAAGTTCTCCAACCCCTACCGTGCAGCTCGCTATGGCTACATCGACGATGTTATTGAGCCCCGCAACACCCGCTTCCGTGTCATCAGGGCTTTGCAGAGCTTGGCTACCAAACGCCTCGTAAATCCTGCGAAGAAACACGGCAACATTCCTTTGTAGTGTAATTTCCTAAAAAAGAAGAACAATATGAATTGGTCACAAATTTTGTGGATTACTCTCATTGGCTTCCTCACTGTTTTTGTGGTGTTGGTGCTCTTGATTGGCATCATCAAGCTCTTTGGTGTAGTCTTCGCTGCACGCCACAAACAGAAAGTAGTCAAGAAGAGTGCCGAGAAGGGTGAGGCTGCTCCCGAAGAGGTGGCTCTCCCCGAGATGGTTACTCCCGAGGTAGTTGCTGCAATCGCTATGGCTATCCGTCTGGCAGCTGGCGAGGATCACGACCGCGAGTCGGAGATTCTTACCATCCAGACCATCAAGCGTGCATACTCCCCCTGGAACTCCAAGATTCACGGTCTTACCCGTCTTCCCGAACGCAAATAATCAACTACTTTAAGACACAAGAAAAAAGATGAAAAACTATAACTTGAAAATCAACGACAACGAGTATAAAGTGCAGTTGGACAAACTCGATCACAACTCCAAGACTGCTCGTGTAATTGTCAATGGCAACGAGTACATCGTTGAGGTAGATGGTGTGAAACCTATGCCTACCAGCAAACCCCAAGTATCGAAGGCAACCTACAATGCTGCTGCTCCTACGGCTGCTCCTGCGCCTGCTGTTGCATCCGCACCTAAGGCTGCCGCTGCTGCTGGTGCGAAGATTGCTTCGCCCCTGCCCGGTACCATCTTGGCTATCAATGTAGCTGTTGGCGACAATGTGACTGTTGGTCAGAATGTTGCTGTTTTGGAGGCTATGAAGATGGAGAACAACATCACCGCAGACCGTGCAGGTGTTGTTAAGGAGGTATGTGTTGCAAAGGGCGCTTCCGTAATGGAGGGTGACGCTCTCATTATTCTTGGCTAACGAAAAGGAGATAAAAGACTATGGTTAAATTACTCACTTCGACCGTAGGTCAGGACATCATCAACTTCCTCCAATCCTCGGGCATCTATATGATGTTTATGGAGGCTGGCGGCTGGAAGTGCTTGGTGATGATTGCGCTTGCTTGCTTCCTGCTCTACTTGGCTATCAAGAAACAGTATGAGCCTCTGTTGCTCCTTCCCATCGCATTTGGTATGTTGCTCACCAACCTCCCCGGTGCGGATATGTTCCACTCGGAGATTTTCGCTGATGGTCACATCGATTGGGAAACCCTCTCCACTGGTCACGCAGGTCTTTTGGACTACCTCTACCTCGGTGTTAAACTCGGTATCTATCCCTGTTTGATTTTCGTAGGTGTGGGTGCGATGACCGACTTCGGTCCCCTGATTGCCAACCCCAAGAGCTTCTTGATGGGTGCGGCTGCACAGATTGGTATCTTCCTCACCTTCCTCGGTGCTTACGCTATGGGCTTCTCGCCCGCAGAGGCTGGTTCGATTGGTATCATCGGTGGTGCAGATGGTCCTACCTCTATCTACCTGACCAGTAAGTTGGCTCCCAACCTCTTGGGTCCCATCGCTATTGCGGCTTACTCCTATATGGCTCTCGTGCCCGTAATTCAGCCCCCCATTATGAGGGCTCTTACCAGCGAGAAGGAGCGTCAGATTAAGATGACCACTCTCCGTCAGGTGTCCAAGACCGAGAAGATTATCTTCCCCATCGTTATCACAATCATCATCGCTCTCTTGTTGCCCAGCGCAGCTCCCCTGATTGGTTGCTTGATGCTCGGTAACCTTATGAAAGAGTGTGGCGTTGTGGATCGTTTGGCTAAGACCGTGCAGAATGAATTGATGAATATCGTGGTTATCTTCCTCGGTATCACCGTAGGTGCAACCGCTACCGCAGAGGCATTCTTGAACTTCAAGACCCTCGGTATCCTCGCACTCGGTATCGTGGCATTCTCGTGCGGCTCGGCAGGTGGCGTTCTGCTTGCAAAACTTATGAACGTATTTTTGCCCGAGGGCAAGAAGATCAACCCCCTCATTGGCTCGGCAGGTGTTTCGGCAGTGCCTATGGCTGCACGAGTATCGCAGGTTGAGGGTCTCAAAGCTAACCCCAGCAACTTCTTGCTGATGCACGCTATGGGTCCCAATGTCTCGGGCGTTATTGGTTCGGCAGTGGCAGCGGGTATCTTGCTCTCCTTCTTGGGCTAAAAAATCATATAACGAGCGTCTGCTTCGTTATACTGCGATAAGCGGAGTTCCTCATTTGCGTCAAGCAAACTGCGGACTCCGCTTTCTTGTATGCCTTGCATCCATTTCGTTCTATGATTTTTTGTCGCTTCCGACCAGCAAACTGCAAAGGGGATTCTGTTGTGTATCTAAAATCTGCCTGACTCTCTTTTTTGATTTTAAGGGCTTTAAGGGCATTAAGGGTGTTAGGGGCTTTAAGGGCTCGAAGGAAAATGAGATAGAAAAAAGCGAGCCGGAATTTTCGGCTCGCTAACTACTCGTTACTAAAACTACTAATTGCTCTTGACATCCTTTGTGCAGGTGACGCCCTCGGAGTGGAGCGCCCATTTGCCGTGAGCTCGAAGGACTTGTTCGACGATATCCCTCACGCAGCCCTTGCCTCCGCCAAACTCCGAAACATAGCGTGCTGCCTCGATGCACTCCCACGCAGCATCGGCTGGTGCGACGGGCAGACCCACAGCCTTCATACACTCCAAGTCGGGGATGTCGTCACCCATAAAGATGACATTCTCCCTATTGAGCCCGAGGCGTGCGATGACCTCCTCCAAGCAACCAATCTTATTGCCCACATCGAGGTGTAGTTCCTCCACGCCAAAGTGGCGGAAGCGTCTTTCGAGCGTTGCACCCCTGCCACCGCTGATAATGATGACCTTATAGCCCATCTTTATGGCATACGCCACAGCATAGCCATCCTTGGCGTAGTAGGTGCGCAGAAAGTCACCATCTGCCAGAGGGGTGATGCCACCGTCGGTGAAGACACCATCCACATCGAACACAAAAGCCTCCGCCTTTGCGATATCTTCCTTAAAGTTTCCCATAGTCCTATAATTATCTCTTTTTTATTACTCTTTTCTTATTCAATCCTGAAAGCCCACATCGAGTGCTCAATCTCGGCAAACGCCCACTTATCGCCTGCGCCCTCCTTTGCACCGAGAGCCTTGCAGATAGCAGTGGTGGAGAGAGGGAATGAGTGGCGGATGACCTCTATGCGCCCGCCAACGAGCGATTTGAGTTTCTTGGGCTGCCAAGCGTGTGCCGATACCATATTATATATATGCCCCATCGTACCCTCACGAGGTGGGGTGGGGGAGAATGCGTAGGCTCCGAAGTGGTCGAAGCTCTCTGCCCTGCACCACTCTGCCACAATGCCCGCCTTGCGGAGCGAGGCATCGGGAACGATGAGGTAGTTGTACTTTGTGGGGTCGAACTCTCCTTTGTAGGAACTCCTCTCTCGCTCCACAGCAACCTCAAACGAGCCACTACCGAGTGCTGTGGCACGGATTGTCTGTGTGCGTGGGGTGCGTGACCAGTGAGCCACAACCTCCTTGACTTCGCCTCCGAGTGAGATGACCTCCACGCTTGTACCCTCGCCAAAGGCAATGAGTGCCTCCGTGATATCGAACATAGGCGAGAGTTTTATGACGATGTTGCTCGCCTTCTCTTTGAGCATTGGAAGGAGTGCGGCAATGTTGGGCGAGCAATCCTCCAAGCAGACCATCTTCTTACCCTCGGCACTGCGTCGGTCGGGGTCGGCATAGATGAGGTCGGCAGATGTGAGCCCCTCCAAGAACTCCTCGCTACTGCCACATACGACCTCCACATTCTCAACACCCATCAGGTGGAGGTTGTGGCGTGTGATGGTGGCGAGCTCCTCGTTGCGCTCTATGGAGATGACCCTCTGGAAGCGCTTTGAGAGGTAGAGTGTATCGACACCCAGACCACAAGTGAGGTCTATGGCAAGGTTGCCACTGAGGGGTTTGTGTGCCGCACACGCCTCGCTGCTTGACTGTTCAAAGGCGAGGGGTAGGAGTATGGCACGGGCAGCATAGTAGGTGGGGAGCTTCTTGGCGGCACGGGAGAGGTATTTGACCTCGGTAGCCACAAGGCGGGCATTTGCCACACGCCTATCGAGTGCGATGCTGTTTGCATCACGCCCCAAGTTGCGCTCAACCTCCTCTCGGAACTCCTCCGAGAGCAATATCTCTAACTCTCTACTCTCCACTTTCGCTTCTTTGTATAGACCATTGAGTACAGAACGCCTGCGCCCATTGCAACATAGCAGACCACCACAACCCACTTGGGGAGGGCGATATCCACAGCCGACCACGATAGGTTGGCGGCATACTCCACGACTCTATTTTGGAGCCACGCAGCACCTCCAACAACAACCCTCGCCACTGGCGCAAGCCATCCGAAGGGCAAAGATACCCAAATAAATCCACCCAGCACAATAATTTCGGCAGTAAGTATCACTATGGGGTTAAGAAAAATGCCCACAAGGCTCATTGTGCCGAAGGTGTGTGCCACAAGGGGGAGCGTTGCGAGGGTGGAGCAGATACCAACGACCACCACGCCAATCAGCGTGCGACGCACCCTACTACCACTCTCTCCCCCTAAGAGTTCCATTGCGGGTTGGAAGCCGATGGCTATGCCGATGACTGCCACTGCCGACAGTTGGAAACTTATGTCATAGAGGTTGTTGGGGTTTAGAAGGAGCATCATCGTGAGCGCCCCTGCGAGTGTGCCGACCGAACTTTTTGAGGTGCCATAGGCGAGTGCCATTTGTGCCACTACAAACATCACGGTAGCCCTCACAACCGAGGGAGAAAGACCTGCTACGAAGGCGTAGAGTATCATCACAATGGAGGCTATGATGTTGCGTACGATGTGCCCCCTGCGCCCTGTGATGGGTAGAAACCAACACAACCACCATACGAGCATCGCCACAATGCCGATATGCAGACCCGAGATGGCAAGTAGATGAGAGGCACCCGCACGAGAGTACTCCTCCCGCTGACTCCTTTCAATCTCGCCCCTCTCGCCTATAAGCATAGCCTTCACAACGGCACTTTCATTACGCCCCAAGCCAAGACGGTCGATGCGTTCCGAGAGGGTGTGTTGTGCCTTGCGAGCCACGATTGTAAGGTTTGTTATCCTCCCCTCTGAGTGCCAATCGGTGGGCGAGGAGATGTAGAGTGTGCCTATATAGCCCCTATGGTGCATCAGCTTGCCATAGCTCCCCTCGGGGAGTGGTCGCAGGTAACCTCGGGCGCTGCCCACCTCGCCCAGCGAGAGGGTAAGCGTGGTGTCTGCATTAAGGAGCACCTTGTGATTTTTGCCCTCCACAACAACCTTACCATCTGCTCTTTGCCACCGCCCGGAGGTGTAGGGTGTGGAGGTTATGGTGGTGGGGAGTGTGACTATGGAAGGGTCTGTGATGATGATTTGGGGTGTGCGTATGAGTGAGGCACAGAGCGCCCAAAGGATAATTGCAAGGGCGGTGTAGAGCTCTCCTGCCCACACCTTGCGCCAAAAATAACCAAGAAGAGAGCAAACAACTGCGCCAACGACCACCCACCAAACAGCCACATCTATCGCCCTGCCCAATAGAATGCCAAGCAGTACAAATGGCAGGATTTTCAAGAATGGCGGAATATGGCGCATTGTTTAGTTAGTAGTGAGTAATAAAGAGTAGCGAGTAGGTAATAGTTCTTGACCGTCAAATTCTCAAATTCTC
>JAGCJH010000043.1 GCA_017648105.1 Tidjanibacter sp. | reverse complement strand
GCTCTCGCTCGGCATAATGCGCAAGCGCCTTCTGCCCTCGCTTACTCGCATTTGCCTCAATTGACCAGACTCCGTCTGCTCTAAAATGCTCTCGCTCGGCATAATGCGCAAGCGCCTTCTGCCCTCGCTTACTCGCATTTGCCTCAATTCTCAATTTTTTTTGTATTTTTGTGCTGTGAGTAAAAAAACTTCTGACCTATGGCAACAACACAAAAGACGACACTCAAACCTTTTGACCTCGTGATAATCATCCTTACGGTGGGCTCGGCTATTGCCTATTCGCTCATCAAGGGACAGTTTGAACTTCTCGGTACGGTGGCACTGATGATGGGCGTGACGGGTACGGTGCTGAGCGCCAAGAGGAGTATCTGGAACTTCCTCTTTGGGGCAGTCAATGTGTCACTCTATGCCATAATTGCCTATAAGACAAGTAACTATGGTCAGGCGGGTCTGAATGCTCTCTACTATCTCCCTATGCAGTTCATCGGTTGGTGGGCGTGGAGCCATCGCAAGGCGGAGGGTGAGAAGTCGAAGGTTAAGTCACGCTCGATGACTACTGGACAGATGCTCTTGGCTATTGTTGGTACGGCTCTCGGCACTCTTGTGCTGTGGTATGTTCTGAGTCACTATACCGACGCATCCCAGCCCCTCAAAGATAGCTTTGTGACTACCGTTTTCATCGTTGGTCAGATACTTATGACTCTTGCTTTTTGGCAACAGTGGTTCTTCTGGCTTGCGGGAAACATCCTCAATGTTGTTCTCTGGGCGGTGGTTATGGCGGAGGGCGAGATGCTTGGCGGACTGATGCTCATCAAGTATTCGATGTACACCATCAACTCCATAAATGGTATTCTCATTTGGCGCAAAAGTTCCGAGGGATGATGAGTGAATGTTGAGAGTAGAATTTATAATTCTACACTCACCGTTTTCAATTCTCAATTCTAATGTCTATTTTTGCACCGTGAAAAGTGCAATTCTCAAATATTTGCTGATACTCTGTGTGTTCTGTGCCACGCCAATGGTACTCAGGGCGCAAGAGTTTGTGTGGAATGCCGACTTCGATTTTCGCTTCGACAATCGTGAGTATGGCGACCCAAGTAAGATGATTGCACCCTCGGGAACGCTCTTTGGCGCCAACCTGCGCCCTGAGGCGGGTCTTGGCTGGGGCTATGGTCACAAGCTGATGCTCGGAATGACCATCCCTGCCGATATGGGTAGTGAGAATTTTATGGGCGACCCCGAACTGCTTGCCTACTACTCCTTTGAGGGCGAACGCTTCGGCACAGCCCTCGGACTCTTCCCCCGCAATAGACTCAAAGGGCGCTACTCCTACGCCTTTTTCAGCGACTCCTATCGCTTCTATCGTCCCACTATTGAGGGTATGCTCGTGCAGTATATCAAGCCCGACTGGTTTGTGGAGCTTGCTTGTGATTGGAACGGCTTGCGTTCCAAGACACGCAGGGAGATGTTTACGATAATTTTTGCTGGCGAGGCTCGCAAGGGCTTCTCCTATGCGGGTTACACCGCCACGCTTCACCACCACGCAGCGAGCGACACGGCACGAGGAGTTGTGGATAATGGTCTTGCGGACATCTATGTGGGTTTGGACTTTTCGTCCCTCTGGCGAGATACCGAACTGCGCTTTCAGGGTGCGTGGGTGCAGGCATACCAGAACGACCGCCTCCACATTGGCGTTCCCATTATGCCTGGTGGCTATGAACTGGAACTTGCAATGAGGAGGAACGATGTCGGACTGCGCAATACATTCTATAAAGGGCAGAACATTATGCCCTATTGGGAACTTCCTTATGAAGACGCCGAGGGTAATCCCTATGGCGAGAATCTCTACTATGGCGATCCCTTCTATCGTGTGGGCGAGAATGGTTTTTACAATAGGCTCGAACTCTATTGGGAGCCTACGCTGAAAGATGGCGTGAGCCTGCGCATCTCCTCCGTGCATCACTACGACGGCTCCCACTGGGGCTGGCAACAGGTTATTGCCCTGAGCGTCAATATCGGTAGTGATATGTTCTAACCGACGGTGGGTGCTCCTCTTCCCAGACATATTCAAGAAATAATAATTACAATTTAGATACGAGATGAACAATTTTACCAAATCAACACTCCTGAAAATCTTTTTTGCATTTTGTGTGGCACTGACCACCACCTCCTGCATTTTGCCCGAAGGTGGAGAGGATTCGGGCTTACGCAAAATCGTTATCAACGAAATCAATACGGAAGCGAAGTATATTGAGCTTTACAACACATCGAATTATAGTGTCGATGTGAGTGGCTGGACAATCCATAAGAACAATGAGGGTGCCATTGCCGATAGGGATGGCTTTGCGGGCTTTGCTTTTGCAAAGGGTACGGTTATTCCTGCTCGTGGCTACGCTTTGTTGAACTGCAAGGGTGCGAACAATGAGCATACTGGTGTCTCGCTCGGCACCTCTGCTTCCGGCATTTCGGGTAAGAAGTCGCTCCTGTTGGTGCTCGTGGATGACAAGGGTAATAGGATTGACCACTTTGTGAATACAGCCAACGAAAATCCTGCGGCAGTGGATGCGTGGGATGGTGCTGTGGAGCACACCTTCGAGGTCGCATCTCGTGTGCCCAATGGTGGCGAGTGGTGTGTTGTTGAGGTTGCAACTCCTGCCGAAGCTAACAACTTTGATGTGATTGCCGAGTTCAAGAACACCGATGTGGATTTCGATAAAGAGCCCGAAGAGGAGGGTAGTGGCGAAGGCGGCGATGATAATGGCAACGAAGGTGGCAACGAGGATGGCGACGACAGCCTTTGGGTTGGCAGGGTCGTAATCAACGAGGTGAATACCGATGCGAAGTATATCGAACTCTTCAACGCCTCCACAGAGGATGTCAATCTCGGCGGTTGGACTATCCATAAGAACAACGAGGGCGCAATCAGCGACAAGGAGGGTTTGGGTGCTTTTGCGATTGCCAGTGGCACAATCCTTCCCGCAAAGGGATATGCTCTGCTGAACTGCAAGGGTACGGACAACGCCCACAATGGCGTGGCGCTTGGCACCTCCAACTCGGGAGTGTCGGGCAAAAAATCCCTCCTCTTGGAACTTATTGATGCGGAAGGAAATAGGGTGGATTACTTTGTCAATAGTGGCAACCCTGCCCCTGCGGCTGTGGATGCGTGGGACGGCGCAGTGGAGTACACCTTCGATGTGGCTGCTCGTATGCCCAATGGTGGCGACTGGTGGGTGGTCGATACTGCAACCCCCGCAGAGCAGAACAAGGGCAATATGATGTCGCAATTCTTCAATGTCAATGTGGATTTCGACAAGGATGTGGAGGAGCCCGAAACCCCCGAGAATCCCGATGTGCCCACCTCTTCGCTTGCCGAGAGCGTGAAGTATGTGTGGGATGAGAATACGCTGCCCTGCATTACACTCAAAGTGAGCAAGGATGAGTGGAACAGGATGCTCCAAACCTACGATCAGAACAGTAAGACCAAGGCATATTTCAAGGGCGATGTGACCTTCGACAATGGCACCAAGACCTTTAATATTAACGATGCGGGTTGGCGCTTGCGTGGCAACACCTCACGCCGTCGTCCCGAGGGTAATGGTGGCGAGATGCACAACTCCAAGAATCCCGACTGGCACCACTTCCATATCCAGCTCAACCTCCGCAAGTATGTTAAGGATGATGCCCATACTATCGGTGGCGTGAGGAAGATGTATCTCAAATGGCACAAGGATGACCCAATGTATGTGCGTGAGATGTACTGCTATGACCTGTTCCGTCGCTATGGTGTTTGGACTGCCATCAACGATATCTACTGCCGTCTGTGGATTCAGGTGGAGGGCGATAGTAAGCCCGCCTACTTCGGTGTCTATGAGATGCAGGAGACGGTGGATGATGAGTACCTCGAAACTCGTGCTCACCTTTTTGGCAACGATAAGGGCAACCTCTGGAAGTGTAGCTACACCGGCGATGGTCGTGCAACGCTGAAATATGACACCGATGCCAATAATAGCAAACTCTTTGGTCTGGATCAGGATACCGATGAGGAGTGGACATACGAACTCAAAACCGACAATTTCTCCTTCTCGTCGGCAAAGAGTCAGCTTATCGACTTTATGAAGAAACTCTCCACCCTCAGAGGCACCGAACTCCACGACTGGTTGGGCGAGGTTATCGACATCCCCTTGTTCCTCAAGACCTATGCCGTGAATGCTACTGTGGGTATGTGGGACGACTATTGGAACAATGGTAACAACTACTATATGTACTTCACGGGCGGTGGTACTTCGGGTTATAAGTTCTACTTCATCCCCTACGACTACGACAACACGCTCGGCACCTCGCAGAGTTGTGTGAGCCTGAGCGATTCGGGTCGCGATACACCTCTCAAGTGGGGTAGTAATACCAAACATCCCCTGGTTAATGCGATTATCTCGTTCGATGACTACAAGGCGCTCTATGTTGGCTATCTCAAAGAGCTCGTGGATAGTTCCACAGGCTATTTTGACTACGCTACCAGTGTTTCTCGCATCCGTGCTTGGCAGGATAAGATTAGGGACTATGTTCCCAACGATACGGGTGAGGATATGAGCATCTACGATCAGCCCGCTTCGTGGGGCAACCATCCCGAGTATCGCCTTTTGGAGAACTCTTCCAACAATTTCTTTAAGGTGAAGGCTGAAAGCTACAAAACCCACCTCAAATAGCGAGAGTGTATTGCGGATGCTTTTTAGCACAAAAATCCCACCACAAAACCCACTCGCAGGGTAAGAACGCAGTCTGGGCAGGAGAGGTTTGTCCAGTCGGCAGATAAAAAAAGTTCCCCGAACACTCGGGGAACTTTTTTTTACTTCAATCTCAGGAATGAATAACCAAATCGTTCGCAGGCGGCTCGTTCCAACTCTTCACGCACCGAAGTGTGGGCAATGCCTATGAGCGCCTTGGCACGCTCGGCAAGGTTTTTACCTTTGAGGAAGGCTGCGCCATACTCCGTAACGACATATTGTGTCTGGAAACGGGTGGTTACAACTCCTGCACCCTCGGTCAATACGGGTTTGATTTTCGACACCCCTTTGGGAGTTATGGAGTTCATTGCAATGAAGGTCTTGCCACCCTGAGAGAGCGCAGCGCCATACATAAAGTCGTGCTGACCTCCCACGCCCGAGAAGATGCGGGTACCGATAGAATCGGCGCACACCTGACCCGTGAGATCGACCTCGATAGCGGAGTTTATAGCCATCGCTTTGGGGTTTTGGCGGATGCGGAAGGGATCGTTTGTCCACGCCACATCCTTAACCAAGAGGTCGGGATTGTGGTCCATATAGTCATAGAGCCTGCGTGAGCCGAGCGCCAGACAGCAGACCGTCTTGCCTCTCTCGATGACCTTCTGTGAGTTGTTTATCACGCCACTATTTATCAGAGGTACAACACCATCTGTGAGTGCCTCGGTGTGGAGTCCGAGGTTTTTATGGTTTGTGAGTGCTGCGAGCACGGCATTGGGGATACCGCCCACGCCAATTTGGAGCGTTGCACCGTCGGGTATCTGTTCGGCAATATAGCCGCCAATCTTCCACTCCTCCTCGTTGGGCTCAACGGTTGGGAGCGCTACTGGCTCACAATCGACCCTCACGGCAGCGTCTATGCGGTCGATATGTACCAATGCGTCACCATAGGTGTAGGGAATGCGTGGGTTAATTTGTGCGATGATAATCTTGGCGGTCTCCGCAGCGCTCACAGCCAGGTCTGCCGAGATGCCAAAGCTGCAATAGCCATTTTCATCGGGCTCCGAGCAGTTCAGTAGCGCCACATCATACTTCACATATCCCTCTCTCACAAGTGCAGGAACCTCGCCCAAGAAACAAGGGGTTATGGAGCCATATCCCGAGGCGATAGCGTTGCGGTAGTTGTTTGCCACAAAGAAGCTCTGGGGTATGAAACTCTCCTTCATCTCGGGTGTGCCGTAGGGGATGTCCCTCGTTGCCACCGCAAAGGCGCTATATACCTCCACGCCACGCAACTCACTCGCCCTTGCCACCATTGCATCGATGAGCACTTCGGGGACACTCGTCGAGCCCTGCACATATACTTTGTCGAAACTCTTAATCAATTTCGCAGCCTCCGCTGCTGTTGTGTAATTTGCCATAAAATTACTCTTTATTCTTTACTCTTTACTATCTCTTCAAACATCGCTAAGCGCTCGTCGAGCAAGTCGTAGTGGTGGGGCTTGATTGCCGAGGAACAGGCACGGACACCCTCATAGGCGGAACCTGTGGAGGAGAGAACGATACCACTGATGCCACAACGCAGGAGGTTGAACAGCAACTCGCCACCCTTCATATCCTTATACCCAATCGTGAAGAAGAAACCACTTCCGAGCTTCTCATCCACATCCTTGTCATAGACCAAATGGAAACCGTGACGATAGAGAATTTCACGGATGCGGTCGGTGCGACGAGCATACTCCCTGACCTCCTCACGATAGTTGTATCTACCCTCCACTGCCTCGCTGAGCATATCAGCCATAGCCATCTGAGCCGAGTGCGATACGCCCGAGGAGAGAGTATATATTAGTCTGTGAATAAATACATTACCAAACGATGGGAGTCCGAAGCGAACTTTCAGATTGTCGCTCTTGCGGGTGAATAGATGGGGAGAAATGCACGCCACGGCAATACGCTCGCCAGCGTAGGAGAATATCTTAGAGGCACTCATCAGCAGGATGTAGTCTTTGGCATAGGGGGTCACGCTCACTTGCGAAGGCAGACCCGTTGTGGGATTCACTTCTTTGCGGAAATCCATTGTGAGGTATGCCAAATCCTCAATCACAACCGCCTCATATTTGTTTGCTATCTCGCCAATGGTGCGAAGCTCATCCTCTGTTAGACACATCCACGAGGGGTTGTTGGGGTTGGAATAGAGGATTGCGGCAATTCTGCCAGTGGAGAGATACTCTTCGAGCTTGGGTGCAAGGCGTTCAGCACGAAAGTTGTAGATGTCGAAAGCCTCCCTGCGGATGCCGAGCACATCGGCTTGGGTCTTCTGCACGGGGAAACCTGGGTCGAGGTAGAGAATCGTATCCTTCTTGGGGTCGATGGCAGCTACCGCCATAAGCGAGGCGAAGGTGCCCTGCATAGAGCCTACTGTGGGGATACAGTGTGCGGGCGTGATGTCGGCACCGACGATTGCTCGGATGAACTTTGCGGCAGCCTCTTTGAGAGCCTTTTCACCTTCAAGGGAGGGATAGACGGAGGCTACGCCCTCATCGAGAGCTCTCTTCTGCGCCGCTACTCCAACCGAGGATGCGGGCAATCCTGGTACACCAATTTCAAAGTGGATAAACTCCTCGCCACTCTCCTTCTCGAAGGTCTTGACAAGGGAGACGAGCTGACGGATGGAGAGGTCTTCGAGTGTTGTGACCTCCAAGTTTTGCATCTCACGCTCAATCAGGGCGTTGTCAATCAAAGTTTTCATCGTGTAGTTTTTTTGTAGTTTTAGGTTCGGATAGACAAATATACAAATCGCCCACGAGATTTCAAAGCCTCTAAGGGTGGAAATTGCTTGGCTGCTAAAAAAATAACAGATTATCTTTGTGGTGCAAAAAATAAAATGTATCTTTGTGGTTAATAGCGAAGAAAAAGCGACTTTTCGGGCAAAAACACCAAAATAACTCTAAATAAACTAAACACTATGAACATTCCCGCAGAATTGAAGTACTCGAAAGACCACGAGTGGATTAAAGTTGTAGATGGCAACGAAGCATTGGTAGGTATCACCGATTTCGCACAGGGCGAGCTCGGCGACATCGTTTTCGTGGATGTCCCCACCGTGGGTGAGGTTGTTGGCGCACACGAGGTATTCGGCTCTATCGAGGCTGTGAAGACCGTGAGCGATGTGTTCTTGCCCGTCAGTGGTGAGGTCTTGGAGCTCAATCCCGAGGTTGATGCAGACCCCTCACTTGTGAACAAGGAGCCCTATGAGGGTGGCTGGCTCGTAAGGATTCGTATGGAGAATCCCGCAGAGCTCGACGACCTTCTGGATGCAGAGGGCTATAAGGCGCTCTTGTAAGGAAAGGATAAAATGTTATTGTACAAAAAGTTATAAACTAAAAACATTTCGTAAAAATGGCAACAAAAGTAACCGTAGTAGGCGCTGGTAATGTGGGCGCTACCGCTGCAAATGTAATGGCAATCCGCAAGGTTGCAAGCGAGATCTGCTTGATCGACATCAAACCCGATCTCTCCGAGGGTAAAGTTTTGGATATGTATCAGACCTCGACCCTTCTCGATTTCGATACCAAATTGGTAGGTGTGACCAACGACTACAAAGCAACTGCAAAGAGTGATGTAGTAGTTATCACTTCGGGTGTTCCCCGCAAACCCGGTATGACTCGTGAGGAGCTCATTGGTGTGAATGCAAACATCGTTAAATCGGTTGTGAACAACATTCTCCAATACTCGCCCAAAGCTATCTTTGTTATCGTTTCCAACCCTATGGATACTATGGCATACCTCACTTTGAAGGCTACTGGTCTTCCCAAAAACCGTGTGATTGGTATGGGTGGTGCGCTCGACTCGTCGCGCTTCCGTTGCTACTTGGCAAAGGCTCTCAAAGCTGACATCCGTGATGTAGATGGTATGGTAATCGGTGGTCACGGTGATACCACTATGATTCCTCTCGTGGACAAAGCAAGCTATCGTGGTGTGCCCGTAAACCAGATGCTCAGCAAGAAACGCCTCGCACAGGTGGCTGCTGACACTATGGTAGGTGGTGCAACCCTCACCAAACTCCTCGGCACTTCGGCTTGGTATGCACCCGGTGCAGCTATTGCAAGTGTTGTTGAGAGCATCCTCGGCGACCAGAAGAGGGTTATCTCGTCGAGCTGCTACCTCGAAGGCGAGTATGGTGCAGAGGATCTCTTCATCGGCGTTCCCGCAGTTATCGGCAAGAACGGTATCGAGAAGATCGTAAACCTCAAACTCACTGCTGACGAGAAGGCTAAGTTTGAGGCAAGTGTTGCTGCTGTTAAGAAGACCAATGAGGTTCTCTATGAGATTGGCGCACTCACCAAATAAAAAATCTATATAACGAGCCTTTGACTCGTTACACCTGACAAATCCTCCTGCACTCTGTGGGAGGATTTTTTTTGTTGAGGGGCGTTAAGGGCTTTAAGGGCATTAAGGGAAAAATAACTTTCAACTCTCAATCTCCCCCGTTTTTTTGTTTTTCTTGCAAAAAGCATTACATTTGTAATGCTACAATGGAAATTAACACAATTAAATAATCACAAGATGAAAAACAAACTTTTACTTTTCTTGGCTATTTTGTTCGCAGGTACTTTTGTGGCTTGTAAGGGTACTCCCGATGGTGGCGAGGATGAGGGTGGCGTGCTCGAAGGTAGCATCTCGCTCATTGCTCAGCACAATATTGTGCGTGCCAATGGTACCGATGCGGTGGAGTTTTATGTGCTCCTTACGGACAAAAATCAGCAGATTCACGATGTTACGGCAAACTCGGAGATCTATGTAACCACAAGCGATGTGCCCCTTGCGGAGCCTAAGTTTGCGAGCACCGAGGCTGGCGAATATACCTTCTATGCGGTCTATGGCTTCGCAGTGTCGGAGGACTATATTGTTAGGGTGGTGGATGGTATTGTAGAACTTCCTGCCGACCCCGCAGTGTCAAGCACCGACTTTGCGCACCGTATGCTTCTGATTCAACACACGGGTACAGCGTGTACGCAATGCCCTACAATGATGAGCCGCCTGAAAGAGCTCTCGGAGGATGAGGCATACAACAGTCGCTATTATCACGTGGCATCCCACTCCTATAACACCACGAAGGAGGGCGATCCCGCCTATTCTAAGTGCGCAGCGACCCTCTCTCGTGAAGAGTTGAAAGTTACGGGTTGGCCCGACTTGACCATCAACCTCACCCAGAGTAGGGCATACGACCTTGCAGCGATGAAGGCTTTTATCGACCTTCTCCACGAGGGCGTGGCAGCTGTGGGTGTGAGCGCCTCGGTTGTTGAGGAGGATGGCGTTATCTACACCAATGTGGGCGTGAAGGCAGGCAAAGCAGGCAACTATCGTGTGGCAGTGTGGATTTTGGAGGATAATATCTATGCTGTTCAGAGTGGTGCTACGATGTCGTGGCAGAACACCCACAACAACTGCTTGCGTGAGATGGTTGGCGGTAGCCGTACGGAGCAAATCTATGGCGCAAACTTCGGCACTATCGAGGCGGGTAAGAGCATCGAGAACATCTATGCAATGGAGGTTGCCGACAACTGGGTGGTGGATAACTGCAAGGTACTCGTGATTGTTACCACTGCCGACACGGAGGGTAACTACGAGCTTGTCAATACCACAGTCTGCAAGGTGGGTGAGAGCGTTGCATACCAGTACAACTAATCGTTGCGGAAAAATCAAAAAAATAAAATATCAAGATTATGAAATTTACAAAATTTATTGTTGCAGCCCTTGCCCTTGTGGTGGGCTTGACATCGTGTGAGGGCGACCCCGAAACCCCTGCGCCAGTTATTAAGTTGGGTGAGCAGAGTCTTACTCTCGAAGCGGCAGGCGAGAGCCAGAGCGTTGGCTATATGATTGAAAACCCCATTGAGGGCGAGAAGATCAGCGTGTCGTATGAGGCGGAGTGGCTCACGGTCAATAGTGCCAAGATGCGTACTTTGGAGTTTACGGCTCCCCTGAACGAGTCGGGAGAGGAACGCAGTGTGGATGTTGTGCTCTCCTATAAGGGTGCAGAGAGTGTGAACTTGAAGGTTACACAGCTCTACCACGAGAGCCCCTTGAAGATTGAACTCACGGAGGTGACTGCTACGGAGGTTGTCTTCTCGGTTACGACCGACGATAAGAAGCTCACTTGGATGCCTATCATCTACACCAAAGAGATGCACGACTACTTCGCAGACGATGATGCAATCCACGCTTTCGATTTGGAGTATCTCCAATATACTGCCGACAACCGTGACGAAACCCTCGAAGACTTCCTCGAATACTATCTTGCCGAGGGCTCATTGGAGGGAATCTTCTTCGATGGTTTGGAGCCCAATACCGCCTATGTTCTCCACGCCTATGGTATGGATACAAAGGGTGTTCGTACCACAGAGATTGTTACCGCAGAGTTTACTACTGAGGTTGCTTGGACTGGCGATATCACAGTGGAATTTGAGGTTGAGGAGAAGAACCATATTGTTTACTTCAATGTTACCCCCAACCATACTGGCGTGCCCTACTTCTGCCACTACGCTACCGAGCAGGAGATTGCTCACTGGAAGGAGCAGTTCGGCACCGACGATATGAAGACTCTCGTGCAGAGGGGTTGTATCGATGCGCTCGTTCAGGGTTTGATTGATGTTGGTTTTACCAACGATGAGAGTGGCTTCTATGCACTCTTCAACAACACTGGTCGCATTCGTGATGGCTATTTCCCCTGCAAGGCAGGTACAAAATATACCCTCTTTGCGGGTAAGTGGAATAAGCAGTGCGAGCTTGTGGGCGAACTCTCGACCTATGAGTTTGAGACCGCACCTGTTGAGCCTTCCAACAATAGGATTACCCTCGCACTCGGTATGGTTACCCAATCTACCGCAACCGTTTCGACATACACAACCAACTCCGACACCTATGCAATCGCAGCGCTCGAAAGCGAAGCAATTGCAGGTATGACCGATGAGGAGATTTTCGAGTATGCCGAGGCACACCGCTACCTCAGCGAGTTTACCTTCTCGGGCAATAAGACCCGTGAGTTCTCCTCGCTGACTCCCGACACAGACTATACAATTGTGGCGTTCGGATATAAGGCAAGCTGTATGACCACCGAGAGTGTATCGAAAGTAGAGTTCCGCACCCTCCCAACGGGTAGCGCTGAGGATTGTACCTTTGAGTTTGAGTGGGAGGTGCGTGAGGAGTCTGTGTGGATTAAGATTACCCCCTCCGACAATGGTTTCCACTACTATTATAGCCTCTATGATGCACGCTTTACCGACGAGGAGGTTAAATCCTACATCTCCGAGGATCTTGTGGGTAATGGCTATGAGGGCGACTTTGCAGCCTTCGCATCGTGGTGGCTCAAACAGGGTGTTGTGACCGATGAGGTTACTGGTATCTACCCCGATACCGAGTATAAGAT
Source organism: Tidjanibacter sp. (assembly GCA_017648105.1). Classification (GTDB taxonomy): domain Bacteria; phylum Bacteroidota; class Bacteroidia; order Bacteroidales; family Rikenellaceae; genus Tidjanibacter. Next base: position 12,512 of record JAGCJH010000043.1, on the reverse strand, counting down.
TGGTGTTGTGATTATGGACTACGAAAGTGGCGAGTTCCTCTCGGATGTAATTTTCAGCGATGTGTTTAAGACTCCCGAGTTGGAGTACTCCGACATCTCGATGAAGATTCTCTATGATAAATACTTCGACTTGGATGAGCTTGCATCGGCTGGCTACCCCGAGTATAAGGAGAGCGTGTCGAAAGATAGCCGCTTCGACAATGGTGGTGCTGTGCTTCCCGTTAAGGTTTCCATTACGGGCGACTATCAGCAGTATTACTACTACATCGTGCGCAACAACCTTACCGATACCAACACCTATGACGACAATATGTTCTACCGTGAAATGGTAACTAAGGGTATGGCTTCCTCCAACCCTGCCGAGGAGTTTGTCATCAGCTACGGCTCGGAGTGGACTATCGTGTCACTTGCTATCGACAAGAATGGCAACCGTACGCCCACCTTCCGTCAGCTCCTCAGTGCTCCCACAAAGAGTGGTGCGGCTCCTGTTAATGAGTTCACACCCCTGGGTAGCAATTCGGCGGTGGCTCCCAAACTCTCGGCTGTGCAGTGGACTTCCTTCCATAGTCGTGGCACCGCTGTGGAGCGTGTTTCGGATGAGAAAGGTAAGCTCAACTACTTCCTCTCCCACTTGCCCCAGAGGGTTGAGTCGGAGGAGCCCGTGAGGGCGGAGTTCTTGACCTACTCGGTTAAGTAGTCCCGAATACTTATATAATAGATAGGGGAGTAGCAATCGAAAGAGGGTTGCCACTCCTCTCTTTTTTTGCGAGAAAGAATAAAACTCTTATCTTTGCGCCGTAAAACATTTTTAGACATTATGAATAAGGTATCGGAAAACCCTTTCAAAAACCGAGTTAGCAGGGAGTCCCTGCTTGTAGTTGTGACGGCACTCTTTGTCACGCTCTATCTCGTATCAAACATTATGGCTGTGAAGGTGGTGAGCATTTTTGGGCTCTTCTACTTCGATGCAGGCACCATAACTTTCCCTTTGGCGTATATGCTTGGCGATGTGCTTACCGAGATTTGGGGCTATCGCACCACTCGTAAGGTTATCCTCGTGACGCTCGTGTGTAACATCTTGATGGTACTCTGCACACGCATAGGTGTGGTTATGCCCTCGCCCGACTATTTGGAGCCAACGGCTACGGCGTATAATACGATGTTCGACTATGTGCCTCGCATTGTTCTTGGCTCACTTGTGGGCTTCTTCTTGGGCGAAATCTCCAACGCTTGGGTTATGGCACGACTCAAAAAGGCGACGGAGGGCAAATACCTTTGGCTCCGCACCATTGGCAGTTCTATGGTGGGCTATCTCTTTGACTCGGTGCCCTTCGTGCTGATTGCCTTTGCGGGTGTAGTTTCGACCCACGATTTGGTGCTGATGGTGGTGCTCCAATACATCCTCAAACTCGGCATTGAGGTGTTCTTTGGCACCCCCCTCGCATACGGAGCTATCGCTTGGATTAAACGACACACATATAGCCGAAACGATAAAAGCACCAACGCATAGATGGAGCGCTACTCACTCATTAAGGCAAAGATGCCACGAGAGTTTGTGCTCCTGCAAGGCAGAGGGTGCTTTTGGCGTCAGTGTACATTTTGTGACTATCACGAGGATGTAAGCCCCGACCCCTACGAGATAAATCGTGGTGTGTTGGAGAGCATCACGGGCGAGTGCGGTGTGCTGGATGTTATCAATTCGGGCTCGGCTATGGAACTCGACGAGAGAACACTCTCCCACTTGAAGAGGGTCGTGAGGGAGAAGAATATCCACACCCTTTGGTTTGAGGCACACTGGCTCTATCGTGACCGCTTGACGGAGTTTGCAGAGGGGTTTGCACCCACCGTGGTGAAGTTTCGCTGTGGTGTGGAGAGCTTCGATGGCGAACTGCGCAAGGCGTGGAAGAAGGGCATAGCCTCCAATGTGACCCCCGAGCGTATTGCAGACTACTTCAAGGGCGTATGCCTGCTTGTGGGTGTTGAGGGACAAAAAAGAGAGCAAATCCTCTCGGATATTGCTCTCGCTCGTCGCTATTTCGACTATTTTAGCGTCAATCTTTTCTGCCCCAACACTACTGCTGTGAGGCGTGATGAGGAACTCGCCCAGTGGTTTGTGGAGGAGGTTGCCCCTCTGCTTCTCGATGAGCCCAAGGCTGAGTGCCTTATTGCCAATACCGACCTCGGGGTAGGTTAGCGCCTACTGCGCATTGTAGAGGTCGAGGAGCTCTTTGGCAGCAATGAAGGAGCTTATCTTATCCGAGAGTATCGCCTCCTCGTACTGAGCCAGTCGCTCGGCAATCTGTGGATTGCCATAGAAGCCCGCTTTGAGGCTCTCGTTGATACTCTCATACATCCAATACTTACCTTGTCTGTTGCGGTTTGCTTGGAAGAAGCCGTTGGCTTTGGTGTGACGGATGAAGTCCTCCACCGTGTTCCACACATCGCCAATACCCTTGCCCGAAACACTCGAACAGGTCAGCACCTGAGGAGCCCACTCGCTCTCGGTGGGTGGGAAGAGTTTGAGGGCATTGAAAATCTGTGCCCTTGCCAACTCCGCACGATGACGGTTGTCGCCATCCGCCTTTGTGATAGCCACCACATCTGCCATCTCCATAATACCCCTCTTGATGCCCTGCAACTCATCGCCCGCACCCGAAATTTGGAGGAGCATAAAGATATCCACCATCGAGTGAACAGCCGTTTCGCTCTGACCAACACCTACCGTCTCAATAAAGACCACATCAAATCCCGCAGCCTCACACAGAACGATGGACTCCCTTGTTTTGCGAGCCACACCACCGAGCGAACCGGCACTGGGGGAGGGGCGGATGAAGACTTTGGGGTTGTTGCAGATTGTCTCCATACGGGTCTTGTCGCCCAAGATGGAGCCGCCGCTGCGCTCCGATGAGGGGTCAATGGCGAGGACTGCGAGTTTGTGTCCAAGCTCCGTAACCATACCGCCCACCGCCTCAATGAAGGTCGATTTGCCTGCGCCAGGGACACCCGTAATACCGATACGCATAGATTTGCCGGCATAGGGCAAACACCTCTCGATAATCTCCTGTGCCTGTGCGTAGTGCTCACGATTGTTGCTCTCGATGAGCGTGATAGCCTGCGAGAGAATAGTGATGTTGCCCTCCAAGATGCCTGCGACATACTCTTCGGTTGTGAGCTTGCGACGCCTAACACGCTTGAAATAGGGATTTACGATAGGCTGACTCTCCACGCCGTCGGTGACATTGAGAGCGCTGTCGCCCATCTCCTCACGGTGATGATATTCGTAGTGGTCGATATTGTTGGAACTCATTATTGTAGTAATTTCTTTAAGGTCTTATTGTTGAGTGTCAATGGGTTGCCCATCCACACGATTGTGCCTTTGGGGTTGATGATGACTGCAAAGGGAACGTGGCTCACGCCAAACGAACGAAACATATCGCCACTCTCGTCGGTGGCAACATAGAAGAACTGATACTCGTGCAGGAGCATATAGGCGACCTGTTCGGCAGGCTCTCTTGTGAGCATCACAACATCCATTTCGTGGCGATAGTCGGAGGCGAGGGCGTTGAGGTGGTCGATATGCTCACGACAGTCCTCATTGGAGGAGTGGAAAAACTCCACCATCAGAGCCCTTTTGCTCTTCTCGGGCTCGTCGCTAATCCACTCCACACCTCGGATGCGTGGCGCACGAGCACCAACATCCACCCTCTGTGCCGAGAGCGACAGCGTACCCAAAAGGGTAAATATGAGTATCAAGATTCTCTTCATCACCACAAATATAGTGATTTGAATTGAGAATTGGGAATTAAGAATTGAGATTTTTTTCCGAAGCTTTCTCCAATGGGCGTTAGAGTATCTTGCCAAAAATCTGCCACGAGGCTTCGGCTTGACATACAAACATCCTCTGACCATTGCGAATCATTGTGCCCTGCATCTGTCCTCGACGCAGAAATTCCGTAACCTCGGGGTTGTAGATAAGGTCGAAGAGGTAGTGCTCCGTAGTGAGATACTCATAGGGGATGGGTGGGCAGGCATCCTCCGAGGGGTGCATACCGAGGGGTGTCGTATTTATAATAAGGAGGTGTGAGGCAATAATCTCCTCTGTGAGTTCCTCATAGGAGAGGTCGCCCTTGCCAGTGTGCGATACGGTTTTGAAGTCGAAACCCTTGTCTGTGAGTACAGCCTGCACAGCCTTTGAGGCACCACCCGTGCCGAGCACGAGGGCTCGTGGATGCTCCGAGAGGAGATACTCTCCGAGCGACTGCGCAAATCCCTCATAGTCGGTGTTGTGACCTGAGAGTTTGCCATCCTCCTCGACTCTCACGCAGTTCACGGCACCGATGCGCAGTGCCTCGGGGGAGATGGTCGAAAGGTAGGGTATTATCTGCTCCTTGTAGGGATGTGTGACATTCAGACCTCGCAGGTTGGGATGGGAGGCGAGAAGTGCGGGGAGCTCTTCGATGCTTTCGAGTTCCATCTTGCGATACTCACGCACATCAAGATCGCCCTCACTTGCAAACTTGCGAGTGAAGTAGTCGGCACTCAGCGAGTGAGCCAGAGGCTTGCCGATTACGCCATAGAGTTCCATCGTGTGTGACACTTAGAAGAGGTACTTGACAGCCAAGAAACCTCCAATGAGAAGTATCATAAAGGCTGTGGCGCAGAGGTTGAAGTATTTGTCGATAAACTTCTTGATGGGTGCGCCAAACTTCCAGATAAGACCTGCCACAAGGAAAAACCTCAAACCACGAGAGATGATGCTCGCCAAGATGAAGAGTCCAAACTCTTGAATACCCAAGCAGATTCCTGCCGAGATGGTGATGAGCTTGTAGGGCAGGGGGGTGAAACCTGCTGTGAATACGAGCCAGAAATTCCACTGCGCATAAAGGTCTGCAACCTTGTCGAAAGCCTCCTGCGAGAAGATGCTGGGGATGAACCAACTATCAACAACCTCCCACGCAAAGGCGCCCAAACCGAAACCAATCACTGCACCAAAGACGGAGCCTGCGGTACAGATGAGGGCATATTTGAACGACTTTTTGGGCAAACCCACGCAGAGCGCAATGAGGAATACATCTGGGGGGATGGGGAAGAAGATACTCTCTGCCATAGCAAAGAGGAACATTGCCCAGCACGCCCAGCGGGTCTCTGCCCACGAGAGCATCCAGTTGTAGAGTCGGCGTATGATGCCTTCCTTCTTTTCCTCGGTATTATTGGTCTTTACTTCGCTCATATTCAGTGTATGTTTGTTGTGTTAATGGGTGCAAAGATACCCTTCCTTGCCTAAAAAACAAAATATCCCATAAAAAAGGCAGTCCTCAAAGGACTGCCTCGTGCCCAGGACAGGAATCGAACCTGCACGCCTTTCGACACACGCACCTGAAACGTGCGCGTCTACCTATTCCGCCACCTGGGCATCAGACGCCTCACGCCCCGATTTGGGGGATAAGAGCGTGCAAAGATACGAATTAAATTGAAAATTGAAAGTTGAAAGTTGATTTTTTTTCCCAGAACTCCCTAATTATCAGTTTTTAGTTTTTAACTCTCAATTCTCAATTTCCTTAAAGTCCTTAACGCCTACTCAAAGTCATAGGCAATGATGTCGTCGGCGTACCACCACCAAGCATCGGCATCCTTGTATGCATCCACACTCTCGGTGGGTACATAAATCTTGCGCCCCGAGGCGTTGTTGAAAAACATATCATCACCTCCCGTTGGTGGAGTTGTCGCCTTGCAATATACGCTTGTCAGCGACTCGCAAAAAGAGAATGCATAATCTCCAATCGAAGAAACGCTATTACCAATAGTTACACTTGTCAGCGAGGTGCAATGAGAGAATGCACTATCTCCAATCGAAGTAACGCTATCGGGAATGGTAACACTTGTCAGCGAGGAGCAATCACAGAATGTAAACTCTCCAATCGAAGTAACGCTATCGGGAATGGTAATACTTGTCAGCGAGGAGCAATCACAGAATGTAAACTCTCCAATCGAAGTAACGCTATCGGGAATGGTAATACTTGTCAGCGAGGTGCAACCCCAGAAAGCCGAATCTCCAATCGAAGTAATGCCATCTGGGATATTGTAGGACTTTAACCCTGCAGCGGCAGAATACACAATGCAACCATCTATAATAAGACACCTGTTGTCTTTGGAGGCATATTTACCTCTAAACTCAGAAAGATTATCACATCCATCAAATACGTCTTCGCCAATAGAAACAATACTTTCTGGAATGGTGATACTTGCAAGGTTTTCACATAATAAAAAAGCACAATCTCCAATTTCTGTTACCTTTTCATCAAATGTTAAGCAGCCTTGGTCTTTATCGTAGGTATTAGATACAAGAACTGCGTCAAAACTACCTGAGAACGGACCGAATTGTACTTTTTTACCATCAATGGTTGTGTAGTAAATCTTTTTGCCCCCGCCAGTGTTAGGCAAAATATCGCCATCAGAGCAACCTACAAGAATTGTGAGTAGTGCGATTGAAAAGCAAAGAAAGACTCTCTTCATAGTACTTAATTTTATTTTCCGTAGCAACTCCAACTGCGGTGGGTTATCTGCAAAAAGAAAGTGTGGAGTTGATTTTCGTTTATTTGTTAAAGAGGTTGTGGTAAAACCTTGACTGAAACAAACGATGCAATACCCCACACTTGGATAGTATGAGGTATATACACCAATCGGTGCATAGCCACAAGACTACACAAGAAGTGAGTGTCATTCGTTGTCCACAGTCAATTTTGAAACTACCACATTTCTTTAACAGGACAGTGCGAAAACACTTTCATTAAAATATGTTTGCCTACGGGCGTTAAGCCTTTCGACACTACAAATATAGAAAATTTTTCGCAAAACGAACAACACTCACGAAAAGGGCATTGCATCACACCCCATAAAATAATCCCATAGCCCATTTTGTTTGGGGAAGTTCTGTTCTAACATTGCTGCTCTTTTGACAAACCTCACCCGCCCGTTGGGCACCCTCTCCTAACTTAGGAGAGGGAGTTTTCTTTAATGACCTTAGAGCCCTTAATGCCCCTAATGCCCCTAATGCCACTTAAAACCCCACGACTTTACCATCCCCGAAAAAGGGAGAATAATTCTCAATTGACCAGACTGTGTCTGCCCTAAAATGCTCTCGCTCGGCATAATGCGCAAGCGCCTTCTGCCCTCGCTTACTCGCATTTGCTTCAATTTTCAACGAGCCCACAAAAAAAGACCCCGCAGGGTTGCGAGGTCTTTTCTTTTTGTGGGATGGGTGAATTAGATTACGCCCTGCTCCAACATCGCCTGAGCAACTTTCATAAAGCCTGCGATGTTTGCGCCCTTAACATAGTCTACCGAGCCGTCAGCCTTCTCGCCGAAGCGTACGCACTGCTCGTGGATGCTCTGCATAATGAAGTGGAGTTTGTCATCAACCTCCTGTGCCGACCAGCTAAGGTGAGCAGCATTCTGAGTCATCTCCAAGCCCGAAGTAGCAACACCACCAGCGTTCACAGCCTTACCAGGTGCGAAGAGGATACCTGCATTCTGGAAGGTAGCGATAGCCTCGGGGGTGCAACCCATATTGGAAACCTCGCAGCAGCACCAAGTACCGTTTGCCAAGAGCTCTTTTGCATCGTCGCCGTTAAGCTCGTTCTGGAATGCGCAGGGGAGTGCGATGTCGCACTTCACGCTCCAAGCCTTCTTGCCAGCGGTGAACTTAGTAGCCTCGGGGAATTTGGTAGCCATATCCTCAACTTTGTTGCGGTTGGAAGCACGCATAACGAGCATATAGTCAATCATCTCTTTGGTGATACCACCGGGAATCTCGCACACGCCGTCGGGACCCGAGATAGCAACAACCTTACCGCCGAGCTCGGTAGCTTTGGTAGCAGCGCCCCAAGCTACATTACCGAAGCCCGAGAGAGCGATGGTTTTGCCTTCGATGTTCTTGCCAGCTTTTGCAAGCACGTGCTCAGTGAAGTAGAGAGCACCGAAACCAGTAGCCTCGGGACGGAGGATCGAGCCACCCCAGTTCTGACCTTTACCAGTAAGCACGCCCACATTGTACTCACGAGCGAGTTTGGTGTACATACCGAAGAGGTAGCCAATCTCACGACCGCCTACGCCCACATCACCTGCGGGTACATCGGTGTCGCCGCCAATGTTGTGCCAGAGCTCCAACATAAATGCCTGGCAGAAGCGCATAATCTCAGCGTCGGATTTGCCAACGGGATCGAAGTCCGAACCACCTTTACCGCCACCCATAGGAAGGGTAGTGAGTGCGTTCTTGAAGGTCTGCTCGAAACCGAGGAACTTCAACATCGAGGGGTTTACAGCTTTGTGGAAACGAAGACCGCCTTTGTAGGGACCGATAGCTGCGTTGAACTGAACACGATAGCCGAGGTTGGTCTGAACCTCACCTTTGTCATCAACCCAAGTTACACGGAAGGTGAAGATGCGATCAGGCTCAACCATACGCTCCACGATTTTTGCTTTCTCAAATTCGGGGTGCTGGTTGTAAATCTCCTCGATCGATTCGAGCACCTCTTTAACAGCCTGCAAATACTCGCTTTCGCCGGGGTGCTTACGCTCCAACTCAGCCATCAAATTCTGAACATTCATAATTGAAATAGGTTTTAAGTTTGTAATGTTGTTATTAGGTTTTGAAAAACTCTTCATTTTCGTTGTTGTGCTCTTCGCACCCCCAAAAATAGTTATTTTTCTTCTAATTGTTAATCTTTCCACGAAAAATAGTCGTTATTTTTTCACAAATCATTATCTTTGGAGTGGAAAACCCACGAAGTGGCAAGACGATGAACTAAAATTACACTTAATAAATAACTCTAAAACTACATCAAAGAGCAATGGAAAATCTCAAAACAACTCCATTTACGAAGTACCACATCGCCGCAGGTGCCAAGATGGCTCCCTTTGCAGGCTTCAATATGCCCATCGAATTTACGGGTATCAATGCCGAGCACCTCTGGGTGCGTGAGGCTGTGGGTGTTTTCGATGTAAGCCATATGGGCGAGTTGTGGGTGAAGGGTCCTAAGGCTACCGCCCTCTTGCAGAGAATCACAACAAACAATGTTGCAGCCCTCACGGATGGCAAGGTGCAGTACACCTGCTTCCCCAATGGTAAGGGTGGTATTGTGGATGACTTCCTGCTGTATCGCTTCAATGAGGAGTGCTACCTCTTGGCTATCAACGCTGCCAATATCGACAAAGACTGGGCTTTCGTGTGCGAGCAAGGCAAGGAGTTTGGTATGGAGGCTGGCAAGGAGCTCTTCAACGCTTCGGACGACACCGCACAGCTTGCAATTCAGGGTCCTTTGGCTATGAAACTCGTGCAGAAGATGTGCGACGAGCCCGTTGAGGATATGGTATATTACACCTTTAAGACCCTCAAAGTGGGCGGTTGCGAGGCTATCCTCTCCACCACTGGTTACACTGGCTCGGGCGGTTGTGAGGTCTATATCAAGAGCGAGGATGCCGACCAACTCTGGGCAGAGCTTTGGAAGGCAGGCGAGGAGTTTGGATTGAAGAATATCGGTCTTGGCGCTCGTGATACCCTCCGTCTGGAAAAAGGCTTCTGCCTCTATGGTCACGAGATTAACGATGAGATTTCCCCCATCGAGGCAGGCTTGGGCTGGATTACCAAGTTTGTGGATGGCAAGGATTTCCTCGACCGTGAATATATGGAGTCGCTCAAAGCGGGTGGTCTGAAACGCAAACTCGTGGGCTTGAAGATGATAGATCGTGGTATTCCCCGTGCGGGCTACCAGATTGGCGACGCCGAGGGTAACCCTATTGGCGAGATTGTGTCGGGTACAATGTCGCCCTGCTTGAAGGTCGGCATCGGCACTGGCTATGTCCCCCAAGAGTATGCTGTTGTTGGCAATACCCTGACCGTCATCGTGCGCGAGAAACCCCTCAAAGCAGAGGTTGTTAAGTTGCCATTCCTTTAATCGCAAACTTTACATCAATAATGTGCGGTTGCCACTGAGGCGACCGCATTTTTTGCATAGAATTGTCAAAACTTTCCACTTTCAACTCTCCACATTCAACATCCAAAGGTTAAGTTTGTGTTACTTTTCGCTTTGTTCCTAAAAAAATTTAATAATTCTTTTGGTAAATGAGTGAAAGTTTGTACTTTTGCGATGCGAAAAAACGAACAACAAATATAGTTTTAACACTTTAATTAAAAGAGAATTATGGCACAGATTAAGATTGGTATCAACGGCTTTGGTCGTATCGGTCGTTTGGTATTCCGTGCTGCTTGCAATCAGGCAGACAAATTTCAGGTTGTAGGTATCAACGACCTTATCGATGTTGAGTATATGGCTTATATGCTCAAATACGACAGCGTACACGGCAAATTCAATGGCACTGTTGAGATCGTAGATGGCAAACTCGTTGTAAACGGCAACGCTATCCGTGTAACCGCAGAGCGCAACCCCGCAGACCTCAAATGGAACGAGGTAGAGGCTGAGTATGTAGTTGAGTCGACTGGTCTTTTCCTTACCAAAGAGAAAGCACAGGCACACATCGAGGCTGGTGCTAAATATGTAGTTATGTCGGCACCTTCGAAAGATGACACCCCTATGTTCGTTTGCGGTGTGAACACCGACACCTACGCAGGTCAGACCATCGTTTCTAACGCATCGTGCACCACCAACTGCTTGGCTCCTATCGCTAAGGTTATCAACGACAAGTTCGGTATGGTTGAGGGTCTTATGACCACCGTTCACGCTACCACCGCTACTCAGAAGACCGTAGATGGTCCTTCGGTAAAAGACTGGCGTGGTGGTCGTGCAGCTGCTGGCAACATCATCCCCAGCTCGACTGGCGCTGCTAAGGCTGTAGGTAAAGTTATTCCCGAGCTCAACGGCAAACTCACTGGTATGTCGTTCCGTGTTCCTACCTTGGATGTATCGGTTGTTGACCTCACCTGTACTCTCGCAAAAGAGGCTACCTACGCAGAGATCTGCGCAGCTATGAAAGAGGCTTCGGAGGGTGAGCTCAAAGGTATTCTTGGTTACACCGAGGATGCAGTTGTATCGAGCGACTTCATCGACGATGCACGCACTTCGATCTTCGACGCTGAGGCTGGTATCCAGCTCTCGCCCAAGTTCGTGAAACTCGTTTCGTGGTATGACAACGAGTGGGGTTACTCGAACAAAGTGTTGATGCTCATTGAGAATATGAAGCGTTACAACGGCTAAAAAACGCATATAATCGGCGATTTCGTCGTTGCATTTGACAAATCCTCCCACAAAATTGCGGGAGGATTTTTTTGTTGATTGTTATTAGAGGTTTTAAGGGTTTTAAGGGCATTAAGGACTTTAAGGAAAAATAACTTTCCACTCTAAACACAAAAACTCTCCCAATTTTGGGAGAGTTTTTATGTTTGTTACTCTGTCAGGTCGTTAATTTGTTGGGTGGTCTTTTCGATGGACCACTCCATACCATCGGGGAGCGAGGAGGCGAGCATAGGTACGACACAGCCAATGATGATAGCCGAGAGTGCGAAGCCTACGATAGCCCCCTTGCGACTCACTTTGAGAGCCTTACCACGCACACGATAGCAGTCGAGCATTGCAGGCTGTCGTGCGGCGATGAGTGCCAAGATTGCGCCCACGACGACACCTTCCACAAGACCGATAACGATATGTACGGGGAGCATATAGCCCATAAACTCCGCAGCGGGAAGAGCGCTAATGCCCGAGAGTGAGGTGCCGATAACTACACCCACAGCACCCAATGCCACAGCCGCAGTTGATGAGAGGAGCCCTGCCGAGAAGGTGCGCAAGGGCGAGGTGCCTGCCTTTGTGAGGGGTTTGAAGATGAGGGGGTAGATGACGAGTGAGCCGATGGCTGCCATTGTGAGGATGTTGAGTCCCAGAGCCATAGTGCCACCATCGCCCAAAAGGAGAGCCTGAATGATGACCACTGTGGAGAGTGTTAGGAATCCGAGCCATTTGCCCACGAGGGCGGCGAGCAGTACACCGCCAATGAGGTGACCACTACACCCAACCTCTCCGATTGGGAAGTTGAACATCTGAATAGCGAGAACGAAGAGTCCCAAGACTCCCGCAAAGGGAAGGCGCTCACGAGCTGAGGTGTCGTTTTTCACCTTCTTGATGGCTACACCGATGAGGGTGGCTGCCACTGCTCCACCGATGATTGCTACTTCGGGGGAGACCAAATGATTAGGTACGTGCATAGTTGGATGTTTTGATTGGTTTGTTGTTAATTTGTGTATTGATTAGGAATGAGAGAGGTGCTTTTTGTGCCACTCTGTGTGGTCTTCGTTCTCCTTTTTCTCCTTGTCGAACTTGAAGAGTGGGAGTAGGAAGAGCCAGGTGGTCAGACAGAAAGGTGCGGTGAGCGCAGGGAGTCCGAGTGGTTCGAGGAAGAGGTTGATGGCTGCCTGCACGAAGAAAGTACCTATGGCGCCAATGAAAGCCCAGAGAGCTGAGCGCCACGAGGGGGTGTAGAATGTACATCCGAGGGCTATGGCGGTC
>JAGCJH010000042.1 GCA_017648105.1 Tidjanibacter sp. | reverse complement strand
CCGTTTCTTCTGCTCAAAGGTACTCTTTTTGCCTCGGTTTTCAACTTTTTTGCCCTGGAAGAAATAACTTTTTTGTTGACACTTCTCCTCGTAGCTGTTAGCAACATAGATTTTACTCTCTGTATAGGGGTCTTCGCCTGTGTAGAACATCACCGAGGATAGCGTCATAGGCGTGGGAGTGAGGTCTTGTACTTGGTCGGTCATCAGTCGGAGGGCTCTCACCTTTGTTGATAACTTTTTCATATCCTCCTCGCGACAGCCGGGGTGGGAGGAGATAAAATATGGGATGAGTTGGTATTTTAGTCCATTGTCCTTGCACACCTTCTGGAAGAGCGAGTGTAACTTCTCGAACTCCTCAAAGGGGGGCTTGCGCATAAGTCGCAATATGTGAGGCTCGGTATGCTCGGGGGCTACTTTTAGGCGCCCCGAGGTGTGGTTGATGATGACCTCACGCATATACCTGCCACCATCGTCGGGGATATCGTAGCGGATGCCACTGCCGATGAATGCCTTTTTGATACCCTTGACCTCCCTCACTTTACGATAGAGGGCGAGCAGGGGGGTGAGGTCACGATTTAGATTGGGGCACACACGGGGGGTGAGGCACGAGGGGCGCACACACTTTTTGCACAACTCGGTATTCTTACCACCCAAGTGATACATATCTGCCGAGGGACCTCCCACATCGGAGAGGTAGCCCTTGAAGTCGGGCAGGAGTTTTATCTTCTCAATCTCGGCGAGGATGCTACGCTCGCTACGAGAGGTTACAAACTTACCCTGATGTGCCGAAATGGTGCAGAAGGCACAGCCACCAAAGCAACCTCGGTGGATATTGACCGAGTGCTTAATCATCTCATAGGCAGGAATCATCTTGCCCTTATAGCGGGGGTGGGGTAGGCGAGTGTAGGGCAAGTCGAAGCTGTGGTCGAGCTCCTCGGTGGTCATCTGCTCATAGGGAGGGTTGATAACCACAAACTTATCTGCCGTAGGCTCCACAATGGTTTTGGTCTGTTCCATACGGTTGCTCTCCACCTCCATCTTCACGAAGTTGGCACCGAAAGCCCTCTTATTGCGACAGCACTCCTCGTAGGAGTTCATCACAATAGTGCTCTCTTTGGGCAGACGCTCCACATACTCTCTGTCGGCTACGAATGCCACCTGAGGCAATTTGCGCAGGAGCTTGGCGTTGAAGCCATTTTTTAGCGCCTTAGCAACTTCCACAATGCTCCTATCGCCCATTCCATACATCAGCAAATCGGCACCACTCTCAATCAGCACCGAGGGTTTAAGCCTATCGCTCCAATAGTCGTAGTGTGTGAGCCTACGGAGTGACGCCTCAATACCACCAATGAGCACGGGGGTGTGGGGGTAGAGTTCTTTGAGAATTTTGGTATAGGTTGTTACGGCATAGTCGGGGCGGAAGCCTGCCTGACCCGCAGGGGTGTAGGCATCATCGTGGCGCAGGCGTTTGGCAGCTGTGTAGTGATTGACCATCGAATCCATTGAGCCTGCCGATACGCCAAAAAAGAGGCGTGGCTTACCCAACTTCTTGAAATCCCTCAAATCATCACGCCAGTTGGGCTGTGGCACGATAGCTACACGGTAGCCCTCTGCCTCCAAAAGGCGACCAATAACTGCTACACCAAACGAAGGGTGGTCAATATAGGCATCGCCCGAAAAGAGAATGACATCTATGTAGTCCCAGCCGAGAGCCTCGACCTCCTTGGCTGATGTGGGGAGAAAGCGTGATGACATCTTGAATTTAGGAATTGAGAATTGAGAATTGAGAATTGAGTGTTGAGGGTTGGAAGTTAGTTTTTGGGTACGAAGAGCAAAGAACTGTCGCCATAGGATAGGAAACGGAAGTCGTTTGCCATTGCGTAGCCATATATATCTCTCCACTGCTCGCCAACAATGGCGGAAATCAGCAGGAGAAGTGTGCTCTTGGGTTGGTGGAAGTTGGTCACAAGTCCGTCAATGATACGGAAGCGGTAGTGGGGAGTAATCATAATCTGCGTGGAGGCAGAAAGCGTCGTCTTACCCTCACGCTCCATCCAGTCGGCAAGTGCCGTGAGGAGTTCCTTGCCACCGACCTCTGCGGGAATGTCGTAAATCTCCCACTGACCAACGGTGCGCTCCTCATCTGCTCCTCCCTCCTGCAAAACCCTCCAACCGAGTGCCGAGAGCGACTCAATGGTGCGGGTGCTGGTGGTACCTACGGAGATGATGTGACCGAGGGAAGAGGAGAGGTTGCGGAGTGTTGCCACCGAAACGATGAAGTGCTCGGTGTGCATCGTATGATTTGTGGCGTCGCTCTCCTTCACGGGTAGGAATGTGCCTGCGCCCACGTGGAGAGTCACCTCCTCTGTGGAGATACCCTTGGTGTGTAGCTCATCAATGAGGCGTGGCGTGAAGTGCAAACCTGCCGTTGGGGCAGCAACTGAGCCCTCGATGCGTGAATAGACCGTTTGGTAACGGGTGTTGTCTATCTCCTCGCTCTCACGGTTGAGGTAGGGAGGGATAGGAATTCTTCCGAGGTGCTCGATAATCTCGCCAAAGGTGGCATCTACATCCCAGCGGAAGGTCACAATATGGCTCTTACCCACCTGCTCACCCCTCCAAGCCTCCAAGCGACAAGGGGTGCCATTCATCTCGAAGTCGATGATAAGAGCACCCTCTTTCCACTTCTTCAATCCACCCACAAGGCAACGCCACTGACATTCGCCCTTGACCGAAAAGGCGTTCTCATAGTCGGCAGGGGTGTGGGGTTCGAGGCAGAAGACCTCCAATCGTGCGCCACTGGGCTTGTGCATAATGAGTCTTGCACGGAAGACTTTTGTGTTGTTGAAGACAAGGAGTGCGCCCTCGGGGAGTTCCTCGGGAAGATTGTAGAATTTGCGATGGGAGAGTGTGCCATTGCGCCACACCAAAAGGTTGGAGTGGTCACGCTCTAAGAGAGGAAACTTTGCAATCCTCTCATCGGGCAACTCGTAATCGAATTGGTCTATATTTAATGGATTGACTATCAATTTTGAATTCTGAATTTTGATTTTTGAATTTCAAAAAAAAGTCTGGCGTGGGATATAAGCCGAGTTCTGTACTGCTTGATCCCCCTCGGGTGCGTTGCGCACAACACTCCCTCGGCGGAGCAGCCTTCGTCATTAATCTATGCGCTGTGCTCTCGCACAGGCTAAAGCGTTCTACCCCTCGACATCGGGCGAGCAACCCTACATACTGTCGATATACTTGAACTTGCAACCCGTCGGTAGTACTGTCCCCAATGTGTTGCCACACGGGCGGTGGGCTCTTACCCCGCCTTTTCACCCTTACCCTTGCGGGCGGTTATTTTCTGTTACCTTTAACCTTGCCGTCGCCGACAACTTTCCGTTAGAAAGCACGGTGCTCTGTGTTGCTCGGACTTTCCTCTCCCTCCCCGTAGGGGAGGCAGCGACGAAACTCCCACGCCAAACAGGGTGCAAAATTACCGCAAAAAATTGAGAATTGACGAAAAAAATCCAAGATTTTTCGTCTAAAATGCTCTCGCTCGGTATAATAAACGAGTTTTTTCTGCCCTTGCTTACTCGCATTTGCGAAAATTGAGAATTATGTTCTATATTTGTATTCAAAAGCATTAAACTACAAAAAACAACAACTATGAAGAAAGTTTTACTCTCTATGATGGCGCTCTTTGCAGGTGCCGCTTTGATGGCAGAGGAGCCCAATGTGGAGCCCTCGCCTTGGACTATGGCTGGTAGTGCAGGTATCACTGGTTCGCAGATGACACTCACAAACTGGGCAGCGGGTGGTGACCCTTCGTTGGCTGCCGATTTTCAGTTCAACTACTCGATTGATTATAAGAAGGATAGCTCGTTGTGGCAGAATCGCTTGGAGTTGGCGTATGGTTTGAACAAAACCAAGAGCAATAATGGTGTCCGCAAGACCAATGATAAGATTTACATCTCCTCGTCGTATGGTCAGAAGGTCTATGATGACCTCTATGTTTCGGCGCTCTTCAAGTTCAATACCCAGTTTGCCGCAGGCTACGATTACAGCGTAGTGGATGAGGCAACGGGTGCCTACAAGCAGACTTTGGGCTTCTTGGCTCCCGCCTACCTTAGTGGTGGTCTTGGTGTGGAGTGGAATCCTAAGAGTTGGATTTCGGTCAATGCTTCGCCCGCAACTTGGAAGGCTACGGTTGTAAAAGAGGTGGCTCTGCAACACATCTACGGTCTGGATGCACGCTCCACCCGTCACGAGTTTGGTGGTAATGTGAAGGTGGAGATGAAGGGTACAATATGGGGCGACCTGTCGGGCTACACCCGTATAAACCTCTTCTCCAATTTCCTCGATAACCCACAGAATGTTGATGTGGATTGGACTATGCGCCTCGACCTGAAAATCAACAAGTGGCTCTCGGCAAATGTCAACTTGCAGATGATCTACGACGACGATATCAATATCCCACAGCCCAACGGTAGCTCCTATCCCTGCTTGCAGATTCAGGAGGTGGCTGGCGTAGGTCTTTTGGTGAAATTCTAAAACCACACACTCTCTCGGCACACTATGAGTTACGCACCCCTTGCAGAACGCCTGCGCCCACAATCGCTCGATGAGTATATCGGTCAGAAACATCTGGTCGGTAAGGAGGGTGTTATTCGTCGTTTTGTGGATAGTGGCAACATTCCATCCTTCATCCTTTGGGGTCCCCCAGGGGTGGGTAAGACGACACTCGCCAAACTCGTGGCTCTCTCGCTCGGTAGGCAGATGTTCACCCTCTCTGCCATTGCCAGTGGTGTGAAGGAGGTGAGGGATGTGATTGAGGCGGCACGCAAGAGTCGCTTCTTCGGCTCGGCTGCACCCATACTGTTCATAGATGAGATTCATCGCTTCAACAAGGCACAGCAGGATTCACTGCTCGGTGCTGTTGAGCAGGGGGTCTTCACGCTCATAGGAGCAACAACCGAAAACCCCTCATTTGAAGTTATCACTCCTCTGCTCTCGCGCTGTCAGGTCTATGTCCTTAGGTCGATGAATGAGGAGGAGTTGCAGACGCTTCTCGATCGTGCCATTTCGACTGATAAGGTCTTGAAGGAGAGAGGTGTGAAGGTCGAACAGACGCACGCACTCTTTGAGTTCTCGGGTGGCGATGCTCGCAAACTGCTCAACATCCTCGATATTATGGCGGGGGCTACGAGCGAGGGCGAGATTGTCATCAGTGATGAGCGTGTGATAGACTGCCTGCAACAGAATATCGCACTCTACGACAAGGGGGGCGAACAACATTACGATGTCATCTCGGCATTCATCAAGAGCATACGAGGTAGCGACCCCGATGCGGCACTCTACTACTTGGCGAGGATGCTGGCGGGTGGCGAGGATGTGAAGTTCATTGCTCGCCGATTGGTCATCTCCGCCTCGGAGGATGTGGGCTTGGCAAATCCCAATGCCCTGCTGCTGGCGAACGCCTGCTTCGATGCGGTGCATAAACTCGGTATGCCCGAGGCACGCATACCTCTCGCAGAAGCGACAATCTATCTCGCAACGAGCCCCAAGAGTAATTCGGCATATAAGGCTATAAATGAGGCACTCCGTATGGTGGAGCGTGATACTACCAACCGCCCAGTGCCCCTCCATCTGCGCAATGCACCCACTAAACTTATGGACCAGCTCGGTTATGGCAAGAACTATAAGTATGCCCACGACTATGAGGGCAACTGGGTCGATCAGGTCTTTATGCCCGAGGGCTTGGAGGACAAACATTTCTATACCCCTCAGCACAAACGAGAACACGATGCAATGGCGTGGAAAGAGGCGCTGAAAAAGAAATAGTAACAAACTTCTTGACCTAAACATTATCTATGAAACGACTGATTTTTTCTGTGCTGGTTGCTATCTCCTCCATCTTCGCATATGCGCAGGTGTCGGATAGGATGACTTGGGTAGAGGGGAGAGATGGGTATGTTGTGACACTCCCCAAAGTTGTTGTGTATGAGATACCTAATAATCCGAATGGATATTCGATTTGGGCTATTTCATCCGATAAAATAAGAGGCGTGATTTCGGTTGATGACTTCAAGGCGAAGAAATTGAAGAAGTCACAGACGCTCTTGGTTAGGGGGTATGCGAATAGAACAAAGTCGTTAGGGTATGATACCTATATCGTTGAATACAAAGATAAACGATATCTGTTGCCTTGTGAGTCGGTAGATGGGACTGCTCTGATAGAGAGCGTGAATCGAGCCTTGAAAAAGGAGTATGATTCGATGACTATGGAGCTTGAACAGACACAAAGAGAGTTGGATTCATTGGTGACAACCCACACGAAAAAGTGTGAGGAAAGGCTCGCTTACTATAATGAGTTGCAGGAAAGGCTGCCTGTGGCTATTGACTCGGTGAAGAATAAGGCAAAGGCGGATTACGAGGCGCTGAAACAGTCGGAAATAGATAGGTGGTATAGCACATTGCCCAAATCGACCAAGAGCGCCTATGCAAAACTCTCCATCTCGGATGCGATATTGAGCAGTCCAAATAGTGCATCGGGTTGTGACTATACCTTTGTATATACCAATAAGTCGAAGAAAACCATCAAATATCTCTATTGGGAGGGCAATTTCTATAACGCAGTGAACGATCCTGTCTATTGCGAAATTAGGGGCTATGGTTCGTTTAGAGGTCAGGATACGGGTCCTGTGGTGTCGGGAGAAAGTGGTGGTGGCGTTTGGGATTGTGTGATCTATAATTGGTCGGCAGATTATGTGAAACTCTCCTCGGTAAGCATTATATATATGGATGGCTCGACGGCAACAATTGGAGCTGCGGATATCAAACGCCTGCTTACAGAACCCGAAGGGGCAACTTGGTATGAGGAACAGCAGGTTGTTGAAAATGCGAGTAAATCATACGAAAGGCAACTTGTGGAGTGTAATGGCGAGGTGCGAACTTGGCAGTATAGACTGAACTACCTGCAAGCCGGCAATTTTAGGTATGGGGGCTATGAGAATGGCGAATATGAAGAGATCTTTGAGAAAATATCGAGGCTGTATAATAAGTCAAACACCCTCAAAGATAGACTCTCAAAATTTGAAGCCAAAAACCTCTTGAAGTAGGGTTTTATAATATGTGGGCTCGCCGAATGGCGAGCCTTCTTTTTTTGTCGATTGCCAAAACTCTCCCTCTGAGTTAGAGGAGAGATGCCCGAAGGGTGGGCGTGTCTGTCATTCCTCCCCTAAGTTAGGGGAGGGGCTGCGAAGTAGGGGAGAGGTTTGTTCGCCTGAGGTGTCGAGGATTGCCTGCGCTGTCGCTTGTCTTTCCTCTGACGCTGCCGCGGGGGCGCTTTCAAAGCACCTGATGCAGAAAAGGTGCGCCTATCAGCGCACTTATCTTTTTGTCTGTGAGGCTCTTTATGTGCATAAATGCCCACAGAGCCACACAAACAAAAAGACGACATCCATTGGATATCGTCTTTTCTGCATTGTTTGCTTTGAGCTGTTTCCGAGGATTGAACTCGGTGTATAAATCGGTTAAAATCAACACATTAACAGTATTCCTCTCGGTGCGTATGCAAAGTTATAAATTCATTTTCAATAGGCAAAATTAAATCGCTATAAATCAATACAATTCAAATCAGAACCAAAAATCAAATCCTTTTTGCAAATCCATACTCTGCCTCAACCCTCGATTGATAGTCAGCGCAACGCTCCACCATTCCGTCTATCACATTGACAAGGCAGTCCAAATAGACATCCTCAACCCTATCTCCCGTGTTGGTGAGCACAACCTCAAACAAGTCCACACCTTCATTATATATCACTTGCACTTCGCCTTTATACTTGAAGCCATCAACAAGGAACGAAAGTCCTCTATCATCGGGCAGTGCGGTGGGGCAGTGAAAGCCCCACGAAAACACTACCATTAACTGACTGCGAAGTATCTGCAAAATGTACTCTGCCATATCAAAAAAGGATACTTAAAAAGTGTCTGAAATTGACACGATTAAAACACCTTAACCAACGACTCCCAACGAAAACTCCTCCACTCACCTTTCTCGATGTCGAAGAAGGCGGTTGTTTTGAAGAACTCCCTGCTGCAACCATTGCCATTGGTGTACTTGGCTGCTACTGCTGCGTTGGTGGTTCCGAATGCCTCCCTCACCTCGCCATTCTTCTTGATGAAAACAAAGTGCGCCACACCATTGCGGAGTTTCTCTTTGAGGCTCTCAATCATCATAGCCTTTGCACCTGCCATAAGTTCGCTACCTGTTCGCTGTGCGATAACTGCCATTCTTGTTGCTGTTCCGTTTGTGATTGCCAATGCGTTCATAGTTGTAAGTTTTTTATGTTAGACTAATAATTACTTCTGTATTTGCTTGGATTCCAATTCCAACCCATAAGTTTGTAAAGACTCTCCACTGCGTGATAGTGGTTGTAGCAGGACATTACCTTGCGTCCTGTGGCGGTTTCCCAAATGCCAAAACCCGAACCACTGCAACCGATTCTGTATTTTCTCTCTTTTGCCATATTCTTAACTCCTTTTGTTGATACAAATATACTGCTTATATTTAATATGCGCAACTTTTAGAGCAAGAAAATAATGCTTTTTTTGAAAATTAGCACTTTTTTGAGCATTTGAGAGGATTTTTTCGTATATTTGCGTGAATAACTCTACGAAAATGGAAACTACAAAGCAGAAACGAACGATTGTCCACCTCGAATTGGAGGGCAAGCACTACTATTACGGCAACCTCAAAGCCCTGTGCGACTCTTGGGACAAGGAGGAGATTGGCGTTGCATACAACTATTTGAAGAACTACGGCATTGATGAGGAACACCCCTACATCGGCAAGAAGTGCATCATCCGCAAGGGCACCATCATCACATCACCACATAAGCAATAATGAAATCTAAGCGACAAATACTCGTTATGATTGTTGGCGTAGTACTAATTTTTGCTATTCCAATTATCATCAACTACCTAATTCTTCAACCTAAACAATTTCCTTTTGTTGGTGAAGGTGTTGATTGGTTGATGTTTTGGGGTTCCTATTTGGGTGCTGCCATTAGTGCTGCTATTGCTTTTATTATACTGC
This sequence comes from Tidjanibacter sp., assembly GCA_017648105.1. Classification (GTDB taxonomy): domain Bacteria; phylum Bacteroidota; class Bacteroidia; order Bacteroidales; family Rikenellaceae; genus Tidjanibacter. The sequence goes on along the minus strand of JAGCJH010000042.1, from coordinate 1,771 downwards.
ACATTCAGAGAAGGGATAATGAAAAGCAGAACGAGGAAAATAGACAACTTCAAATAAATATCCTTGTATATCAGCAGGAAAGAGCGAGATTGGATAATCTCCAAAAAATGTTTACGGACATTCTTACTCTCAATGCTTTTAATGATATAATCGACATTGCAAGGGCTATTGATGGTGGAGAATTGCAAAAAATAAATGATTCTCTAAGGATAACATCCGATAAAATCACTTATTCAATGGCAGAGTTCTCAATGGAATTTATGCTTGTTGATAGTGATTCTTATCGAGTTGGCAGATATACTGATTGGTATTTCAGGAAGTATTCCCGCACACTGAGAGATATAAGTGTTGTCGTTGCCGTAGCACAACAGGATATGTCAATGTCAATAGATAAGTTCTCAAATATCATAGATAATCTTCCGCCCATCCAAGTGAGTGCAGAACTTAAAAGGGTTGTCGCACATCTAAAAGGCAACAAACAGTTAAAACAATGTAAAGACATTGCAGGAGAGTGTATTATGACTCTCTTAAATATGCGTATCAAAGAGCATACTACAATGGGAGATATGTTCAATAAGTATTTGCACACCCAAAGACAAAAAATAGATAAAATGCTAACTCAGCCAAATAAATAAAACCACAACATACTATGTCAATCGAAGAACTGCAACAGCAAACTACCATCAACATTCAGGAGAAGGCAAACCTCATTTGGGCTATTGCCGATAAGTTGGTGGGCACATATAAACCTCACGAGTACGGCAATGTCATCTTGCCTATGTGTGTTATCAAGCGTTTTAGCGACACCCTTGCACCCACGAAGGATAAGGTTATCGCCAAGAATAAAGAACTTGATAGCCGTGGTATTATGGTTAAGGATGGATTCTTGCGTAGTGCATCGGGCTACGACTTCTACAATGTATCGCCTTTTACCTTCGAGGGCTTGCTTTCGGATGCCGAGAACATTGCCGACAACTTCCGCAGTTACCTCAACCACTTCTCGTTGAATGTGATTGATGTTATTGAGAAATTTGAGTTTGACAAGGAGATTACCAAGTTGGCTAATAATGGCATTCTCTATAATGTGATTGCGGAGTTTTGCAGCAAGAAGGCATATATGGGTGTCGATGCTATTTCGGCAGTCGATATGGGCTACATCTTCGAGGAGTTGGTGCGTAAGTTCTCGGAGAGTTACGATGAGCACGCAGGAGCCCACTTTACTGCCCGTGATATTATCTACCTGATGGCAGAGATATTGGTTGCTCCCAAGAAGAACGCTATGCAGAGCGAGGGCATCACCGCCACTATGTATGATATGGCAATGGGAACAAGTCAGATGCTCGACTGCCTATCGGAGAAACTCCTCGCTATTGATGAGGATGCACAACTCACCGAGTTCGGACAGGAGTTGAACGAGCAAACCTTCGCTATCGCCAAGGCAAATATGCTTATCAAGGGTGGCGATGCCGAGAATATGAAGCACGGCAACACACTCTCTGACGATAAGTTCGAGGGCTACAAATTCGACTATATCATCTCTAACCCTCCTTTCGGTATCGAGTGGAAGAACGAGAAGGCAGCCGTTGAAGCCGAGCATAAGAAGGGCTCGATGGGACGCTTCGGTGCAGGACTCCCTGCCATTGGCGACTCGCAGCAGTTGTTTATGCTCAATGGCGTGGCTAAGTTGAAGGATACAGGACGAATGGCTATCATTCAGAATGGCTCACCATTGTTCAAGGGCGATGCGGGCAGTGGCGAGAGCAATATCCGT
>JAGCJH010000041.1 GCA_017648105.1 Tidjanibacter sp. | reverse complement strand
TTATCCTCGGCAGTCTTACCCTCGGGCACGATGGCTGCGGGGAAGTTGGGGAGGGTAACGATTACGGAGTTGAGCTCCTCGGTGGTCTTTTTGAGCTGTGCATCGAGCTCTTTGCTCTCCTCTTTGAGTGCGATGGTGCGAGCTTTGATTTGCTCTGCCTCCTCACGCTTGCCCTGTGCGAAGAGTGCGCCAATCTGTTTTGCTGCGGCGTTCTGCTCCGAGAGGTTTTTGTCCAATTTTTGTTGTTGCTCTTTGCGAGCGTCGTCGAGTTCAATGATGCGGTCGATGGTCTGTCGGGCATCGACACCTTTGACAGCAAGGCGGCTTATTGCAAACTCCTTGTCGTCTCGAAGTTGCTTCAATGTAAGCATATAAAAAAGGTTTTTATGGTTTATTTGGCACAAATATACCAATTTTTAATATCTTTGTAACCCTTTGATGCACCTTTTTTATGAAACATCAACTGATAATTTTGATTTTTGCACTTTCGGCAATGGCGTGCAGTTGTGGCGGAGCGACCCCAAAGAGGGCTGCTTCGACCGCTAATGAGCAGTCTAAACAGCTGAAATACTATACTTTCCGCATTGTGGCAGAACTTCCACACTCCACCTCGGACTATACACAGGGCTTCCAGTATGCCGATGGTAAATTTTGGGAGGGTACGGGTGGCTATGGCTCCTCGGAATTGAAGGTCTATGCCCCCTATGAGGGAGTACCAGAAAAGAGTGTGACTCTCTCTCGCAACTACTTTGGCGAGGGTATCACGCTCTTCGGAGAGGAGATTTACCAACTCACCTGGCTCAAAGGTAAAGCCTTTGTCTATGACCGTCAGAGCCTGAGAAAACTCCGTGAATACACCTACGAGGGCGAGGGCTGGGGTCTTACGACCGACGGCAAGGTGCTCTATATGACCGATGGCAGTGGTAAAATAACGGTGCGTGATCCTAAAACTTTCGAGCCACTCCGCACAATCAATGTGACCCTCGGTGGGCGCAAGGCAGATAAACTCAATGAGCTTGAATGGATTGGTGGTGAGATTTGGGCAAATGTCTATATGACCGACAACATCTACCGCATCGACCCCGAGAGTGGTAAGGTGTTGGGTGTGGTCGATATGGCGGGCGTGCAGTCCCCCCTCGATGTGACCTACAATACCGATGTGCTCAATGGCATAGCCTACGACCCTGCAACTGGTCGCATCTGGATGACGGGTAAGAACTGGAATAAAATCTATCAAGTGGAGATAGTAGAGAAATAGAGCTAACAACTAATGAAAATAAAAGAGAGAAAAATGAAGAGATTTTTGACCTTTATGATGGTTCTTGGAGCACTCCTTATGAGCGCTTGCAATGAGCCCGATGCAACCGAAAATTCGGCACTGTCCATTACCTCTGTAACCTCTATATTTGAGGCAGAGGGTGGCGATGGTATTATTGCCTACTCTATCCAGAACCCCGTTGCAGGTGTTCAGGTGATTGCCAAGTGTGACGCTGAGTGGGTGGATGGTCTGACCACTGGCGACGCTGTGACATTCACGGTTTTGCCCAATACCACAGGCGCTTTGCGCTCGGCTAAAATCACACTCCATTATGGCACAAAAAATGCTGTTGAGGTAGGCATTAGCCAGAAGGCAGGCAGTGGTAATGCTGGTGGTAACGATGACGACAATAATGGTGGTGGCAACGATGAGGGTGGCAATAATGGTGGCACAGGCGACACCGTTGAGAGTATTTTGAGTTATTGCATCGCAGACTACTATGGCACCGATTACAGCTCGACCTACAACTATTTCGTGATTATTTCTAATGCTACTGTTGATGAGGAGGGCTACCTCCCCGAGGACGCTGTGGCATACTGCTTCGACCTCTATTCCAACACTTCGTGGAGTGCTTGTGGCGGAGGTGTGCCCACAGGTACCTACACTTTCGACGCTTCCGACTCCACTGCGGCAAACACTCTGGGTAATGAGTATAGTTACTGCTACCCTGCCGACGGTGGCGAATATGGTTTCACTGCGGGTAGTGTGAAGGTTAGCTCCAACCGCATCGAGGCAACCGTAACCCTCACAAATGGCGAGGTACACCACATTGTATATAATGGCTCAATCTACTCCGACGATTTCAGCGAGGGTGGCTCGGATGAGGGTGGCTCGGATGAGGGCGGCTCGGATGACTACTATGCATACAGCAACCTTACAAGCAACTACTCGCTCAACCTTTCGGGTAGCAATGCAGTGATGGACATCTACTCCTATGGCGACTACTATGGTGTTGGTTGCAACAACTACTGGATAGACATCTATGAGGATGGCTCGACCCTCTCGGGCGTATATCTTTCGCTCGACCTATTGACCGATTCGAGTGCAGATGCACTTTCGGGCACCTACACCGCATCCTATGGTGTTACCTCCTCCTATGAGAAGACCTATGTAGAGGGTGGTATTGATGAGGAAGGCTATCTCTATGGCTCGTGGTTGTGCACTCTCGTGGCAGGCGAGTTTGCCGATTCGAGCATCTATTCGCCTATCTATGAAGGTACCATTACTCTCAGTAAGAGTGGCGACAAATATACCGTAACCTACAACTGTACCGACGATGCTGGCTATAAGATTACGGGTACCGCAACTGCCTCCTACACTACATACGACTACTCGGATGAATACTCCGCACCTGCAAAGAGTGCAAAGAAAGCCTCGGTTGTAAAGAGGGCAAAAGCGGTAAAGAGGGCTTCCTTCAAAAAGGTCGTTCGCCGCTAAGAAAAAAAGATAGAAAACTCATAAAACTGTTCCCCAACAATGATGGCGCATAAAGTGAAAATGGTGGAAGATGTTGTGTCCGACACATTGGGTCTGGTTGCAACCTACAAGGAGCTCCACGCACACCCCGAACTCTCCTTTTGTGAGTGGCAGACGGCAGAGAGGATTGCCGAGCAACTCCGCAAGGAGGAGATAGATTTTCGCCCCATAGCCAAGAGTGGTGTGTTGGCGAAGATTGAGGGTAGGGCAGAGGGTGCCGACCTTCGTCGTGCCGTTGTGCTCCGTGCCGATATTGATGCGCTCCCCATTGAGGAACAGAACGATATCCCCTATGCGTCGCAGACCGCAGGAGTGATGCACGCCTGCGGTCACGATATGCACGCCACGATGCTCCTCGGGACACTCTCGCTCCTGAACAGGTGTAAGGAGGAGTTCGGTTGCACTGTTTTTGGCATCTTCCAACCTGCCGAAGAACTCAACCCCGGAGGCGCAAAATCCGTCTTGGCGGAGGAGCCTTTTGAGGGCTATGAGGTTGTTGCGGTGCTGGGTGCACATATCGAGCCAACGCTCCCAACGGGCACGATAGGAGTGTGTGCGGGTAAGTATATGGCAGCTTGCGATGAGCTCCACTTCCGCATCTGCGGCAAGGGTGGTCACGCTGCTTTGCGTGAGAAGATTACCGACCCAATTCTCCCAATGGCACACCTCGTGGATGCACTCTATAAGATTCCCGAGAGCGCACCCGAAGGGGTGGGTAGGACCATTATTTCCATCGGTAGGATTGATGCTGCGGGTGCTACCAACATCGTACCCGATGAGGTTGTTTTGGAGGGTACAATGCGCACCTTTGATGAGGCGTGGCGCAAGGAGATAAAAAACCAGATTGAGGCTATTTGTGGGGCGTTGGAGGCAGGATATGGCGTTACTGTTGAGCGAGATTTCGGCAGCGGCTATCCCGCAGTGTGTAACAATCCCGAGCTCGCCCAGAGGGCACGAGAGATACTCGGTGGAATGTTTCAGATTGTGGAACTCGGAATGAGGGCTACGGGCGAGGACTTCGGCTACTATACGGAGCGTTATCCCTCGCTGTTCTACCGCCTCGGAGTGGGCTATACGGGCGAGGAATATGAGGCAGGCAAGGCTGGCGCACTCCACACATCAACCCTTCTGCCCGATGTGAAGGCTATTGGCGTGGGTGTGGGTGTGATGGCTTCGCTCGCACTCGAAATGCAAAAATAGTTAGACTAATAATATGGTAACCAAAGCAGATTTCCAACTCGTTCGCTCGCTGTCGGATAAGCAAGCAAGGCTCTCCTCGGGACTCTTCGTTGCCGAGGGCGATAAACTCGTGGGTGAGATTGTAGCAAACCCCTCGTGGCGCATCGCAAGGCTCTTTGTTGTGGAGGGCAGTAAGATATCCTCGCCCAAGGCGGAGGTTGTGAGCCCCAAAGAGATGGAACGACTCTCGGCACTCAAAAGTGCCCCACGCTCGCTTGCACTCGTGGAACTCCCCACCCGTAAGGCACAACTCCCCTCGGAGGGCGAACTTGTGCTCTGCCTCGATGAGGTTCAGGACCCTGGTAATTTGGGTACAATCATCCGCACAGCAGATTGGTATGGCATCCGCCATATCGTGTGTAGCCCCACGACGGCAGACTGCTTTGCACCAAAGGTTGTGCAGGCTACTATGGGTGCACTCCTGCGTGTTGAGGTTGCCTATACACCCCTTGTAGAGTGGCTCGAAGAGGCGAGAAGGCGTGGTGCAAAGACCTATGCTACGACCCTCGATGGCGAGAATATCCACACCACAATTCTCTCCAAAGGGGGCATTGTGATTATGGGTAATGAGGGAAAGGGCGTGAGCCGTGAGGTGCAAAGCCTCGTGAGCCATAAACTCTTCATCCCACCCTATCCCGCCGACCGTGAGGGTAGCGAGTCACTCAATGTGGCAATCGCCACGGCTATCACGCTGGAAAATTTCCGATCACGATAATGCCCACCCCGTGGGCTGGTCGCTCTCTCCCCAGCAACTCCCTATCCCCCTACAAAACACACACCCTGTAATTTCCCATAACCACCCGGGTATCTTTTTTAATACCCGAGAGGTTGGGGGTGTTTTGTTCTGTTATTGCTACTCTTTTGACAAACCTCTCCCGCCCGTTGGGCACCCTCTCCTAACTTAGGAGAGGGAGTTTTCTTTAATGACCTTAGAGCCCTTAGAGCCCTTAATGCCCCTAATGCCCCTAATGCCACTTAAACCCCCACGACTTTACCATCCCCGAAAAAGGGAGAATAATTCTCAATTGACCAGACTCCGTCTGCTCTAAAATGCTCTCGCTCGGCATAATGCGCAAGCGCCTTCTGCCCTCGCTTACTCGCATTTGCCTCAATTCTTGTAAGGTTGTTTGTTTTTTGCGTAATGTTAAGGTATTGTTGTCTTCACTTTAAGTTATTGTTAATTAAGAGGTGGGGGAGTTGAATGATACAAAAAAGCGTGTACATTTGTAGCGTAAAAAACTGCAAACAAACTAAAAACAGTATAAATGTCAGCAATTTACCTTTTCGCCGTTATTGTCCTGATTCTCTTAGCAATCGGCGGTCTGTATGTGGGTGTATCGAACGATGCCGTGAACTTTCTTAACTCGGCTATCGGCTCCAAGGCGGCACCCAAAAAAGTAATCCTCACAATTGCATCTATCGGTATTGTCATCGGTGCGCTCACTTCGAGTGGTATGATGGAGGTGGCTCGTAGTGGTGTTTATTACCCCGAGTTCTTCACTTTCCACGAGGTTATGATTCTCTTCCTCGGTGTGATGTTCGCCAATGTGATTTTGCTGGATGTCTTCAACTCGCTGGGTCTTCCCACCTCGACAACCGTAGCCCTCGTCTTTGGCTTGCTCGGCTCGGCAATCGCAGTGACAATCTTCAAGGAGCCTGTGATTGGTGCGGATGGCAACCCCGAGGTGTTGATTAACTCTGGAAAAGCTCTGGCGATGATTGCCGCAATCCTTCTGTCGGTAGTCTTGGCATTCATCACTGGTACGGTGTTGATGTTTTTCAGCCGCTTGCTTTTCACTTTCCGCTACCACAAACAGCTCAGCCGTTTCGGTGCGCTTTGGTGCGGTGTGGCATTCACAATCATTGTCTATTTCGCCCTCATCAAAGGTCTGAAATCTTCGGGCTTGGCGACCGACCTCGTGGCATACATCCACGACCACACGATGCTCTGCCTCTTGGTGGTCTTTGCTGCAAGCTCGCTCCTGATGTTTGTTTTGCAGAAATGTAAAGTCAATATCCTCAAAATCACAATCCTTGCAGGTACTTTCTCGCTCGCTTTGGCGTTTGCAGGTAACGACCTTGTGAACTTCATCGGTGTGCCCCTCGCAGGTCTGGATTCGTGGAAAATTGTAAAGGCTACGGGCAATCCCGATATGTTGATGGGCGCTCTGAACAACCCTGTGAAGGCGGATACCATCTTTCTTATTTGCTCAGGTGTAATTATGATTGTGACACTCTGGTTGTCCAAGAAGACCCAGAATGTGAGCGACACCGAACTTTCGCTCTCCTCCACACAGGACGATGGCGCAGAGAAGTTCGGCTCGTCGGCATTCTCCCGTGCAATCGTGCGTGTAGCGGTGGGTTGTAGCCGTTGGTTTGAGGATCACACCCCCAAGAAGTTGCAGGACGCTGTGGCTCGTCGCTTCGAGGCTCCCTCGGCTACCGAGCTTGGCGCAGACTATGGTCAGTATGACCTCATCCGTGCAGCCGTAAACCTCACGGCAGGTTCGATGCTGATTATCATCGGTACCTCGTTGCAGTTGCCCCTCTCGACCACCTATGTAACCTTTATGGTGGCAATGGGTTCGTCGCTTGCAGATAAGGCGTGGGGTCGTGAGAGTGCTGTCTATCGCATCACTGGTGTGATTACCGTAGTGGCAGGTTGGTTTGTGACAGGTCTTGCGGCATTTGTGCTCTCGATTGTTATCACACTTATTCTCCACTGGGGCGGTATGGTGGCAATCATCGTACTCTCGGTACTCTGCCTCTATATGATGTTGCCCAAGAAGAAAAAAGCATCCGAGGAGCAGACTCAGCCCGTTAAGGTGGCACTCACCGATGATGTTGCGGTGCTTGGCGATATTGTAACCGAGGTGTGCCAGACTATGCAGACTACCACCAACATCTACGCACAGACCATTGCTGCAACTTTGACTGAGGATCGCAAGGCTCTCCGCACACTTGTGCGCCAGAGTAATGACCTCTTCTATGCGGCTCGTGAGAGGAAATATGCAATGTTGCCCACCCTCCACAAGTTCCACGAGGAGAACTACATCGACACTGGTCACTACTATGTTCAGGTTGTGGACTACATCAGCGAGATGTGTAAGGCGCTTGTTCATATTACCCGCCCTTGCTTCGAGCACATCGACAACAACCATCGTGGTATGAGCGAGGAGCAGGTGGAGGACTTGACAACCATCAATAACTCCGTATCGGAGCTCTACTTGCGCATCAACGAGATGTTGCAGTCCAACGACTTTGCCAACATCGACCTCGTACTTGCTATGCGTGACGACCTCTTCGATCTGATTGCTCAGGCAATTAAGAACCAGCTTCGTCGCATCCAGAACAACTCGACCTCCACAAAGGCAAGTATGCTCTACCTGACAATCCTCAATGAGACCAAGACTATGGTGCTTCAATCTCGCAACCTCTTGAAGTCGCAGAAGTACTTTATTGAGGCGCAGCGCACAGAAGCCAAGTAAATCGAATTCTATCGGGTGCTTTTTGCACCAAATTTCAAAGGCGAGTTCCTCATTTGCGTCAAGCAAACTGCGGACTCGCCTTCTTATTTAGCACAAAAATCCCTCCGACACAATTCGATTTCTTTTGGCTTCGAGTTGCAATATTAAGATTTATGGGAAAAAAGGTGCTTTTGCACCAGATTTCAAAGGCGGGTTCCTCATTTGCGTCAAGCAAACTGCGGACTCGCCTTCTTATTTAGCACAAAAATCCCTCCGATATAATTCGATTTCTTTTGGCTTTGAGTTTCTATATAGGACTCATAGAAAAAACAGGAAAAAAGTGGGGCTTTTTGCAAAAAATTGGGAAAGGGGAGTGCATATGGCAAAGATTTCAACCAACATTACCATCGATTCGGAAACCAAGGCAAAGGCGCAAGAGCTTTTGGCAGACCTTGGGTTGGATCTTTCCACGGCGGTCAATATCTTTTTGCGACAAATGATCCGCGACAACGCCTTCCCGTTTACCGTTCGGCGCGAGGCACCCATGCAAGGAGGGGATGGTCGCGATGGCACAAACCGATGAAAAGATATGGAACCAACTGTTTCAGGCGGCACGATCGCGCTTAAACCACCGCGTGCTCTCCACCTTTGTGGAGGCGGGAAACGTAGCGGCGGCGATCATGACCGAGCAAGGAAACGTTTACACGGGCGTTTGCATCGATGCGTCGTCGGGGCTTGGCACGTGTGCCGAG
>JAGCJH010000040.1 GCA_017648105.1 Tidjanibacter sp. | reverse complement strand
TTGAGAATTGATAATTACCTTTTTATTTACTGCGCCTTAGGCTTTTTGAAAATGGAATAGCCAACCAGTCCGAAGCCAACAAGCACCACAAAGGGGGCAAGCGAGATTCTTCGCCACGAGAAAATCTCCTCATAGTTGAACACATTGGGGTCGGTGCTACCACCACCAGCCATCAGCAGGAAACCCAAAACAATAGCACCCACACCGATGAGCATCCACTTATAATTTGCCCACGAGAAGACCATCTCTTCACTTGGCACAACCTCTTTCTTTGCCGTTTTCTTATTATCTTTCATAGTCTAATAGATATGTACTTTTGCACTATTCATCCTGATGAACTTACCGAGCGTGAGTGATGTAAAGAGCATAGAGATTGCTACGCCACCCACAACAATGCCACCAAACATCATAGCCATAACCCTACCGCCCGAAATGAGCACAAGGTAAGGCACACCCTCCGAGAGAGCCACAATCATCGCCCAAAACATTGCCGAGGCGATAGCCGAAGCCGCCAAGCCCATCCAGAAACTACTCGCAATGAAGGGGCGTTTGATGAAGCTCTTGGTGGCACCCACAAGTTTCATTGTGGCGATAATCTCCCTGCGAGAGAATACACTCATACGGATGGTATTTTTCAGCAGTATGAGCGAAATCAGCAGGAGCACCGCACCGAAAACCACAAGCAGCAGCTTAAATCTTCCGAGATTGGCATCCATACTCTCCACCATACCCTGTTGGTAGATGACCTCATCGACACCCTCCCACTCCATTGCTACGCTCTCAATCTTCGCCACAAGTTCCTTAGGGCTCTCGCTCGCCACAAGGCGCACCTCATAGGAGGCTGGCAGGGGGTTGTAGTCCAAGAACTCCTCGAAATTACCGCCCGCAAAGTTCTTGAAATCGGCAGCAGCTTCGCTCTTGGATATAAACTTTGCCTCACGAACTCCCTCCGTAGTAAGGAGTTTGGCTCCGACCTCCTCCACAACAGCATCCTCAGCCGTTGGTTCCATCATCACATAGAGCGTCATTCGCTCCTTGATATTGTCGGTCGCCTTCGAGAGGTTCCAGATGATATAGCCCACGCTCGCAACCAAGAAGAGCACCAATGCAATACTCACGGTCGAGATGGCGTAGGAGCCCCTCACCTTACGGCGCAACTCTTTTCCACTACTCATAATATATCGTTATTTTTTGCTTTTTTGTTTTCTCTTTTTCAAAATTTCCACAGCGCACCACAACGCCAAGCCTCCCAAAATAGTGAGCGAGAAGCAGAGGGTTACACCCTCCACCAAATCGAACATTGGGGCACGGAAGCGCCACTCAATAGTGTGGCTACCTGCGGGCACAACCATACCACGCAAGAGCCAATCCACACGCAGGTAGTTTGCCTCCCTGCCGTCGATATATGCCTTCCAGCCCTTATCGTAGTAAATCTCCGAGAAGACACACAGACCACCCTCTGAGGAGGTGTAGCGATAGACAAGGTTGTTGGGTTTATACTTCACAAGCGAGATGGTGCCCTCCGAGAGTTTCACATCTTGGAGCCTCTGGGCATACTCAACATTCACAATTGCGGTATATTCCGTATCGACCTCATCCAAAAGCGCCATCTCCTCCTTCGCAGAGGTTGCATAGGCAATCTCCTCCACAAACCACGCAGCGCCATTTGCGCCATCGTTGAGCATAGGCACAGGCTTGCCACCCTCCTCAACGATGAAGTATTTGGTATTGAGCATATCATACGCCTCGGGGTTACCTCGTTGGAGCTGGTAGCGAACGAGGTCGTCGTAGCGGGAGAGTTTCGCACCGTGATAGCCACCCACCGAACGGTGGAAGTAGCTTGTTGTTGCGTCGTTGAAGGTGCTGACCGTGAAGTTCGCCACACGATAGCCGAGCTCCTTATCCTCCATAATTTGGAGGTTAGCCTCAGTGGGGATAATCTCCGTCTTGGCGGGCTCCACAAAGTCATCCCAGAAGAGGTAGCGACTATCCACACCCACCATATCAACTGTCACAAGTGCGCCCAGCAACACAAGAAGCCCTGTGCGTTTAATCTTACCCCACGCAAAGAGTGCCACCACACCTGCCGAGAGGAGCACCATAGCGAGTGAGCGCAGGGCATCACTGCGGAGCATCAAAGCCCTCTCTTGCTCCATTGCCATAACAATGTCGGCAGGGAGTCCCAAGCGTGCATCCGTAGGCGAGGAGAACGAAAACATCTGACCGCCCAACATCCACATCACAAGTGCAATGCCACCCGTAATGCCCGCAGCCCAAGCGACACCTCTGAGGAGTTCATCTTTTCCATACTCTCCCTTTGTGATGCGCCACAGCACAAGTGCTGCAAGCATAGGAACACCCCACTGCACAACTACAAGTGCCGTTGAGACCGCACGGAATTTATCGTAGGCAGGGAGCACCTTGAACATCAGTTCCGTAAACCACATCAGGTTGCTACCCCACGCCAAGAGCACTGCAAAAAGACTCACACCCAAGAGCCACCACTTCTCCCTACCTCTGAGCAGAAACATTGCAAGCACCGCAAGGAAGAGTGCCGCAGCACCGAGGTAGGTGGGACCCGCCGTGCCCGGTTGGTCACCCCAATAGGCAGGCAGAGAGGGTGCCAATGAACGAGCGCCATAGGGGCGCAGAGCCTCTGCCACAGCGCCATTCGATGCAAAGCCACCTGCCGACGAGCCACCCATAAGGTTGGGGATGAACATATTGAGGCTCTCGGTGCGACCATAGCTCCAAGCCGTAGCGTAGGCAATATCGAGTCCGTCGCCACTCTCCTCCGTGCCACTCTTCTCCGCCAACGCACTACCACCACGAGTAGTATCGGGTTGATGTTCGGCAGTGTAGTAGAGCGACGAGAGGTTTGCACCCACCGCCACAACAGCCGAGGCAATAAGTACGAGCGTAGCCTTCACAAAGTGTGGCACTCGCCTCTCACGAATGGACACCACGAGGGAGTTTATCCAAAGGGCGAGAATTACGAATGCGAAGTAGTAGGTAATCTGTGGATGATTGGCGCCTATTTGGAGCGCTGCGAAGAGTGCCGTGAGAAGACCACCGAGCACCAAGCGACCGCCTCGCAGGGTATATGCCACACCACCCACCAGCAGGGGTGCATAGGCAAAAGCAAACATCTTTGTGATGTGTCCAGCGCCAATGATGAGTATCGAGTAGGTCGAAAAACCATAGGCTATGGCGGGCACGATTGCCACCAAAGGATTCACACCCCACATCAGGAGCATCACCCAGAAGCCCACAAGGGCGAGGAAGATGAGCACTGCGGGGCGACCCATCACGCCCGCAAGTGCCGAACTCCAATTCTTAATCAGCATCGAAGGATACTCGATGTTAATCATATAGGCGGGCATACCTCCAAAGGCGTTTCCCGTCCATTGTGGGTCTTCGCCCAGAGCCTGCATCTGTTTGATATCGTGAGCCATACCCTCATACTGGGTTATGTCGCCCATCGAGAGCGCCTTACCCTCCATCTGGGGAGCAAAGTAGAAGAGTGAGAGTGCCAAAAAGAGCACCACAGCCCCCACATAAGGGAGCCACGACTTTATGTTTTTCTGTTGTTTCATCTTTCTTGTGGTCACATTACGCCAATATAACCCACAAAGGTATGTATTAAAATTGAAAATTGAGAGTGGAGAGTGGAGAATTATTGTCGCTTTTTATAAAAAAGCGACGCAAAAAACCTCTCGGGCAGATTTTACTCGGCAAAACACAAAAAAAAAGCGAGCACACCAAGCACTCGCATTTTCAATTCCAATTTCTCAATTCTCTACAAACCCTTGTGTGCCAAGCGCCACGCCATACGGTTGTAGAAGGCGTGTATTGTGGGGCGCCACCCTCGGGGCAAAAGGAGCAGCAGGCGCAGTTTGGCAAGTCCTCGGCGGTAGTGTTTCGTATAGCCGAAGTTCGACACCACTCTGCGACCAAACGACTCATCGCCCTTCGCTGTGAGTGTGAGTGCCTTACCAATGGCACATTTCGCTATAAACTCTCCACGCCAAAAATCCTCCTCTACCGATGGGTAGGGAGCCTCCAAAAATTCCTCCAAAGTGTGGGGTGTCTGCTCGGGGGTATAGATTGCCGAGCTACGATTGGAGGCAACCATCGAGTAGTTGCAAAGTGCTCGGGGCGAGAAGCATACGCCATACTTACTCACAATCTTTATCCACATCCACTGGTCGCCACCCATCTTCATTCCCTCTGGGAAGCCACCCAACTCCTCCACAACCTTGCGAGGTAGAACAGTAGCCGATGGAATGGTCACATAGCGGGTCATACTTTCTCGCCAAAAGTTCTCCACCACTCCCCTCCCGGTTGGGCAGTTGCCACGCACTGTACCTGTTGGGCTCACAACATCGAAGGCTGTGGAGTAGATGCCACACTCGGGGGCGTCGGCAATCATCCCAGCCACCTCCTCCAAAAATTCGGGTTTCCAACTATCATCCGCATCAACCAATGCAAAGTAGTCACCACGAGCCTCACGCATCGCCCTATTACGAGCCGCACACTCTCCCCCATTCGTTTGGCGAATGAGCCTCACAAGAGGCGAGCCGATTGCCTCCACAATCTCCGCACTACGGTCGGTGGAGCCATCATCAACAACCACAATTTCAAGCGGTTGCAGGGTCTGCGCCAAGACAGAACGAATAGTCGCCTCAACCTCCCGTTCCTTGTTATAAAGGGGGATGATAACCGAAAATTGGGGTGTGTGGTTACTCATAGGTTATGCCATTTTTTGTATCGAACGAAAGTTTCATCGGGGCGTGATTTATGCGCTCCTCCTCGGGTGGAAGTTTCGATAGCGAAGGGTAGTGACCCATAAGGTACTCCTCCAAGTGGTCGGGCACAGCAATCTCACCATCGCCAAAGGGCACCATTCTGAGCCCCTCTATCCACTCACGCTCCATCATATCGTGGGGCATACGCACCACATTGACCCTCCTGCAACTATCATCACCATTGAACCACCCAAGTTCCTTATTCATCTTATCATAGAGCCACTTGCGACTCACGGTGCGGTAGAGCACACCGAGCACCATACGGCTCAAAAGGCTCTTGCGATAGTAGAGCGACTGATGGCGTGGAATTTCTCGGCGTTTTTGCCAGTAGGGATAGAGCGAAAAGGCGCTGATAAACCACGCACACTCTGCCCTATGGAAGCGCTCCAACCTCCTATCGTTGGGTATGCGGTCGAAGGGGAAAATATCGACAAACATACCGTGATGAATGTCAAAATACTCCATTCCCTCCTCCAAGAAGAGCGTATCCCGCTTCATAACCTTCGCCCAGTAGAAGGGGGTGTCGGGCTCGGTTGCAAACTCCTGCAACACAAACTCTTCGCCCAGCAGTGCGGGGGCTTCACGCAGGAAGCGCTGGTACTCCTCACGCACCATTCCGAGATCCACATCATCATCCCACGGGATGATACCCTGCCAAAAGTGGGCACCAATAGCCGTACCACCAATGGCAAAACATTTGATATCAAGAAGGCGGCACACCCGCATAATCTCTCTGGTTATCTCAAAGAGAGTAGCGTGTACACCGCCAAGTATTTCCTCTGTGTAGCGCATCAAATAGTCGCTGTGCGCTGAGGATTATTTCTGCGAAAGAAGGAAGCGCTCGCAGTCCATTGCTGCAACAGCACCACTACCTGCCGCAACGATACCCTGACGATAGTGGGGATCCTTCACATCGCCCGCAGCAAAGACACCCTCCACAGAGGTCTTGCTCGATGCGCCCTCGGTCACAATGTAACCCTCCTCATTGAGTTCCAACTGACCCACGAAGAGTTTAGTCTGGGGTGCGTGACCGATACCGAGGAAGAAGCCGTCGATAGCGATATCCTCTGTGTGACCATCTGCGTGGATGAGCCTTACACCTGTTACACCATTCTCATCGCCAAGAATCTCCTGAGTATTGCAGAGGTAATGAACCTCAATATTGGGGGTATTTTCAACCCTCGCCTGCATAACTTTCGATGCACGCATATAGTCCTTGCGGACAATCATATGCACCTTACGGCAGATGGATGCAAGGTAGGTAGCCTCCTCACAAGCGGTGTCGCCTGCACCCACAACTGCCACATCCTTACGGCGGTAGAAGAAACCGTCGCAGGTAGCACAAGCGCTCACGCCCATACCCCTGAACTTAGCCTCGCTGGGCAAGCCGAGATATTTTGCAGTAGCTCCAGTTGCGATAATCACTGCCTCAGCCTCAATCTCGTCGCTATCATTAACAACCACCTTGAAGGGGCGCTCCGACAGGTCGATTTTTGTCACAACACCCGCACGAATATCGGCTCCAAAGCGGAGTGCCTGACGACGGATATCCTCCATCATCTGGGGACCCATCACACCCTCGGGATAACCGGGGAAGTTCTCCACCTCGGTGGTTGTTGTGAGCTGACCACCAGGCTCAAAACCCTCGTAGAGCACAGGTGCGAGGTTTGCTCGTGAAGCATAAATTGCAGCAGTATATCCCGCAGGACCACCACCAATAATAAGGCATCTTACTTTTTCCATTGTCTTGATTGTATTTATATAGTTTTAGTTTCTACTATTTTAGTCCCACAAATATATGCATTATTTATGAAAATACGCATAAACTTTTGAGGCTTTTGCGGAGCCAATGAGCGAGGTGAGATCGTCGAGCGACGCACGACGCACCCCCGCAACGCTACCAAAGTGGGCGAGGAGTGCTTCACTGGTGGTTTTACCGATACCCCCAATGGATGTGAGTTCCGTTTGCGTGAAGTCCGCAGAGCGTTTATTACGGTGGAAAGTGATACCGAAACGGTGCGCCTCGTCACGGATATGTCGCACAACTTTCAGCGGCTCACCATTCCTATCGAGGTTATATGGCAGGGGGTCATTAGGGAAGAAAATCTCCTCAAACCTCTCCGCCAAACCCACAATGGGCACCCTATCGTAGATACCCAACTCTTTGAGCACCGCAACAGCCGAGGAGAGCTGTCCCTTGCCACCATCGACAACAATCAGATCGGGGAGTTCCTTGCCCTCTGCCAGCACTCGTGAGTAGCGCCTGCCGATTATCTCCCTCATCGTTGCGAAGTCATCCGCACCCACCACCGTCTTGACATTGAAGTGGCGATACTCCTTGCGGGAGGGTTTGCCATCACGAAAGACCACACACGCTGCCACAGGGTGGGTACCCAACAAGTTGGAGTTATCGAAGCACTCTATATGTCGTGGCTCGTGGTCGAGGTGCAGTTCCCTCATCATCGCAGCCATAAGGCGCTCGGTGTGGCGTTCTGGATTCTTAATCTCCATATTTTTGAGCCTCTCGGCACGGAACATCACGGCACCCTTGCGAGCAAATTCGAGGAGTTTGAGTTTGTCGCCACGCTGAGGGATGGTAAATTTCACACCCTCGAACTCCTCATCAGGCACAACTGGTACAATAACCTCCCTTGCAAGCCTACCCTCCGCAACCTCAGGCATCATCTGGCGAATTGCATAGGAGAGAATCGTTGCTACCTCACTCTCGGCACCCACCGTGAGATGCACCGTGCGGGAGGCGACAACCGTACCTCGCGACACCCTCACGAAGGCACAGTAGGCATCAATCTCCTCCGTGAGTATGTAGAACACATCCACATCGCCCAGCGTGGGGCTTACGATAACACTTCTTGCTTCATACTTAGCAAGCGCATCGAGCCTCGACTTGTAGAGCGCCGCCTTCTCGAAGTTGAGTGCCGAGGCTGCCGCCTCCATCTACTCCGTAAGGTACTCCTTCGTGGGTCGCACATCGCCCCTGAGGTGTTTGCGCACCAGTTCCACCATCTTACCATACTCCTCCGCACTCTGCCTACCCTCACACGCACCTGCGCAGTTGCCGATGTGATACTCCAAGCAGACACGATATTTATCCCTCGCTACCATCTCGGGTGCAAGATTGAGCGCACAGGTGCGAATCTGGTAGATTTCTCGCAGACTTTCGAGCATCGCCTTTTGCGCCACAACAGACGAGTAGGGACCATAGTATTGCGAGCCATCACGCACCATTCGACGGGTCGATTCAACCCTCGGAAATGGCTCATTGCGCACCACAATCCAAGGATAGGTTTTGTCGTCTTTCAGCAGAATGTTGTAGCGGGGTTTGAGGGTCTTAATAAGGGAGTTTTCGAGCAGCAATGCGTCGTGCTCCGATGGGGTGTCTATATGCTTGATTTCCACCACATTCGACACAAGCACCTTAACCTTTGCGCTATGCTTTTTGGAATCCACAAAATAGGACCCTACACGACGACGCAAATTGATAGCCTTACCTACATAGATAACCCTCCCCGAGGAGTCCAAAAATTGATAGACTCCCGAGGTGGTTGGCAGTAGCGCAACCCTCTCTTTGAGGTACTCTATATTGCGATTTGCAATCATCTGTTTTTCTCTTTTAATGGTACCCCGTGGGGCTTCCTATACCCCCTGCGGATGTGACCACACACTACTCTATCGGCTGGTTTGCACCTACAAATTAACGGCTTTTTGTTGAAATTACGAAAAAATATTCTATTTTTGTATTTTGAATTCTATGCGCCCAACCACAATTTTCGGGGCGTATGAGTCAGGAAAGGGAGAAAACTTATGGCAAAAAAACTATTTAACACCGAAGATTTTACATTTGGTCGCAAGGGACTTTGTGCTCGCTTGATGGCTAAATTTATATTGTGGGTATTTGGCACACGACAGGCAAACGAGGCATACGAAAGGCTCACTTCACAGACCGACCAAAGCCTCGATGCAATAACCAAAGAGCTCGATGTTACCGTCGAGGTAGATGACAAGAGCCTATCGAACATCCCCGCATCGGGTCCCACAATCATCATCTGCAACCACCCCACAGGTATCGTGGATGGCATCATTATGCTCCAAGCAATCACAAAGGTGCGTCAGGATGTCAAGTTCTTGGGCAACTTCCTCCTCACTCGTGTGGAGCCCATCAAACCCTATCTTATTGATGTAAACCCCTTTGAGGAACGCAAAGGTGGCAACTTGGCAGGCTTGAAGCTCGGACTCAAACATGTTACCGAGGGCGGCTGTTTGCTCCTCTTCCCTGCGGGCGAGGTTTCGACTTGGCAAAAGGGTTGGAGCTACATCGAGGATAAGAAGTGGGACACGGCAGCTATCAAGTTCATCCGCAAGAGTGGTGCGACAGTCGTACCCTGCTGGATTGATGGCAAAAATAGCCTCACATTCCGCCTGCTCGGCAAGATTCATCCCCGCCTTCGCACAGCAATGCTCTGCCGTGAGGTTTTCAACAAGCGTGGTCAGCACTTCCCCATCTCCATTGGCTCGGCAATCTCCGCCACACGCCTTGCAGAGTTGGAAGATTTGGATACATATTATAAATACTTGCGTGCGATGGTCGATTATCAGCGTGATTGCAGGGAGCGACCCGTGCGTTCGTATGCCGACATTGCTCGTGAGCAGGGTGGCGATATGAGCAACATTGAGCCTCCCGTATCCCGTGAGGCACTCCGTGCAGAGGTGGAAAATCTCAGTGAGGAGTACAAACTCTTCGATCACGGCGACCACTTCGCAATCTACCTCGCACCCTCCGCAGCAATCCCCAATATGATGCACGAGATTTGCCGTATGCGAGAGATCACCTTCCGAGCAATCGGCGAGGGCTCGATGAACCCCATCGACACCGACCGCTACGATGAATACTACCGCCAGCTCTTCATCTGGGATAAGGAGGCAGGCGCACTCGTTGGTGCTTATCGTATGGGCTTCGGAGAGGAGATTATCGACAAGTATGGTCTGGATGGTTTCTACACCCACTCGCTCTTCCGCTATGACGACGATATGAGCGATATGCTCCGTCACTCCATAGAGCTTGGTCGTTCGTTCATCGTGAGCGACTATCAGCGTAAGCCCACCTCGCTCCTGATGTTGTGGCGTGGTATCTTCCACACCCTCTTCTCGAATCTCGACTATCGTTATATGGTGGGACCTGTGACCATCTCGGGCGAATTCCAGCGCTCCTCCAAGACCATCATTCTCCACCACCTCTCACAGCAGCACTTCGATGCCGAAATAGCGAAGCGTGTACACCCCCGCACTGGTGCGGAGGGCATTGATGCACCCATTGATCCCTCGCTTATCGAAAAGGTGGAAAACATCGCTTTGGTGGACAAAATCGTGAGCGATATTGAGAAAGACGAGCGTTGTATCCCCGTGCTCGTGAAGAAATATCTCCAATTGGGCGCAAAGATTGTGGGCTACAATGTCGATCACGACTTCTGTGACGCACTCGACGCACTGATGGTCTTCGACATTGAGCAGGCAAACGAACAACGCCTACAAATGGTAACTCGTGAGCTCGATGACGAAGTTGTAGCCGCAAGGCTCGGTAAGAAGTAAAAAAAAGAGCGACCCGCTGGGTTGCTCTTTTTTTTACCTGCCGACGACCAACAGCCATCGACCAATCTAAAAAATCACTCACTACTCACCCTATCTAAAAGGTGTAGCCTATGCGGATGCTGAACGAAAAGGCGATATTGTCGTTCTTCAAGCCGAAGTGGTCGAGGAGTTGAAAGCCGTGATGATAGCCCGTCTCCGAAGGAGTGCCCCAAGCATAGCCACCACCAAACCAAGCGTCGGCAATAAACCTGCCAAAACACCTCTGATAACCAGCCGTAGCGAGCAGGGTGCTCATTTCTGCAAGAGTGCGCACGCCCGTCGTGGAGGCGTCGTAGTGGTAGCGTGAGAAGATATATTCGGGGCGTACATAGAAGCCATCGAGAGGTCGTTCTGGGGAGTAGTTGCCGAGGAAGAACTTGTGACCATAGCGGAGCGTAAAACCGAGAGGATTGTTCTGATACTTATCGTAGCCTGCCGATATGAGGCTGGTGCAAAACTCGCCACTCTGGCGCACCTCGGGGAGTGCTCGTTCGTAGGAAATCTTCGTGCTACCCGTCGCCCACGAGAGGAAGGTTATCTTCACAGCATTGAGCCTTGCACTCTCCTGCGCCCTTACGGGTACAATGAGTGCCACGAGGAGCAGTGCCACAAGAATCGTTCGTTTCATTTTCATCTATATTGAGATTGGGGAATAAAAAAATAGCGTGAGCCACCCAATCGTATGCCCACGCTATCTATCATTGAGATTGACTATTTTGCAGCCTCTGCCTCAGCTTTGATGAATGCCACGAGCTCAGCAGCACGAGCCTGTGCGGGCTGGAGTTTGTCGCCAGCAACTACGAGATTGTAGTTGTCAACTGCGAGCTGGTTCTCATTCTTGCTATCGTATGCAACAGCTACGAGGTAGTAAACCTCACTCTGCTGCTCGGGAGTTACCATAACAGCACCTGCGAGCTCTGCCCAAGTGATTACATTATCCCAATCCTGCAACTCAGCAGCCTTCTGCAAACGATACATCTGGTTTGCACTGTTCATAGGATCTGCATTGATAAGGATATCGAGTGTTGCGTATGCAGCCTCTTTGTCGCCAGCGGTAAACTCATCCTGAGCCTTCACGAGAAGGTAGTTCGAGAGAGCCTCTTTTGCTTTGTTTGCGGGCTCAACGAATTTGCTGTGGCGTTTTTCGAGAGCGATGACATCGGTATAAACCTTCACACCATTCTCAAAATCCTTCAACTCGCAGTAGCTCATAGCAAGGTTGAGAGCAAGGTCGGTATCCTGAGGGTTTGCCTCATAACCCTTTGCGAAGACCTCAACAGCAGCAGCATAGTCTTTGCTATTGAACGACTTAGCACCAAGCATCTTATATACCCTCGAAATAGCGCTCTTTGCGTTACGCGAGGTCTTTGCATCGTTGTAGAGTTTTGCAACCTCATCCGCTTTGTAGAGGTTCACAAGAGCAGCGTCGGTGTCGCCAGCCTTAATGCAGCTCAAACCATTCTGGAAGTAGCAAACGGGGATATATTTCTGCACCTTCTCCACTACATCCATAGCGTCAGCTTCAAAAGCTGCCTCCAAAGTCTTTTCGAGAATAGGAAGCGCCTCAGCGTAATTCTTAGCATTCAGAAGGGGCACTGCCTCATTCCACATCTTGTTTACCTCAGTTACGGGGTCCTGTGCAAAAGCAACAGCCGACACAAAAAGTGCGGTAGCAGCAACGATAATAGATTTGATTTTCATCTTTGTTGTTGGTTTTATTTGTGTTAGTTATCTTGTTTTCTTGCCATTACAATGGGCTATCAGCCTACAAAAATACATAATCCTCTCGGGAAAACAAACTACCTGCGCAGTTTTTTGAAAAATTCCTCCACAAGAGCACTGCACGCCTCCTGCATAAAACCCGCCACAACCTCCGTTTTGGGGTGGAGTATGCGGGTCGAATAGGTCGAGTAGCCCCTCTTGGGGTCGGGCGCACCATAGACAACCCTACCTATTTGACTCCACGCAAGCGCTCCTGCGCACATAACGCACGGCTCCACAGTGACATAGAGCGTACATTCGGGCAGATATTTACCCCCGAGAGTGTTCATCGCAGCCGTCAGTGCCTGCATCTCTGCGTGTGCCGTAGCATCGCCCAGAGCCTCTACCCTATTGTGTCCTTTGCCCACAATTCTCTCGCCACAAACAACCACTGCACCGATAGGAACTTCGCCCTCCTCGGCAGCCGCACGAGCCTCCGCAAGGGCACGCTGCATAAAAAAATGCTCCATATTGTACTCCATTTCCATCTTTTTGTGTACCTTTGAAGGATTTTTTGCTAATAGCAATTTCATTCTACTCGACAAAAGTAATAAAAATATACAAAATATACACTATATGTACAGAACACACACTTGTGGCGAACTTCGCCTTTCAAACCTCTCCGAGATGGTTACTCTCGCAGGTTGGGTACAGAGGGTACGCAACCTCGGAGGTATGACCTTCATTGACCTCCGTGACCGCTATGGTATCACTCAGCTCGTTGTCGATGACGCCTCCTCCGAGGAGGTCAAAGCGTGCGCTTCGTCGCTCGGCAGGGAGTATGTAATCCAAGCAACTGGTAGCGTGTTGGAGCGTTCGAGCAAGAACAACAAAATCCCCACAGGCGAGATTGAAATCGCTGTGAAGGAGCTCCGCATCCTCAATGTTGCCGACACCCCACCCTTCACAATCGAGGATAACACCGACGGTGGTGACGACCTTCGTATGCGCTACCGCTACCTCGATTTGAGGCGTAACCCCCTGAAAAATGCGCTTATGCTCCGCCACCGTATGGCTCAGGTTACCCGCAACTTCCTCTCGGGCGAGAACTTTATGGAGATTGAAACCCCCTATATGATTAACTCGACTCCCGAGGGTGCTCGTGACTTCCTTGTGCCTTCGAGGCTCAACCCCGGCAAGTTCTATGCACTTCCCCAGAGCCCCCAGACCTTCAAGCAGCTCCTGATGGTGGCAGGCTACGACCGCTACTTCCAGATTGTGCGTTGCTTCCGTGATGAGGACCTCCGTGCAGACCGCCAGCCCGAATTTACACAGATCGACTGCGAGATGTCGTTCGTGGAGCAGGAGGATGTGCTCAACATCTTTGAGCGCTTCGCCAAGACCCTCTTCAAGGATGTCTTGGGCGTGGAGTTCGACTACGACTTCCCCCGTATGTCGTGGCACGAGGCTATGGAGAAATATGGCTCCGACAAGCCCGATATCCGCTTCGGTATGGAGTTCTGCAACATCTCCGACGAGGTTAATGGCAAAGATTTCGTAGTCTTCGACTCGGCAGAGTATGTGGGCGCTATCGTTGCTGAGGGTTGCGCAAGCTACACCCGCAAGCAGATCGACTCCCTCACAGACTTCGTAAAACGCCCTCAGGTGGGTGCTAAGGGTCTTGTGTGGATTCGCATAGATGAGGCAGGCATCAAATCGAGCATCGACAAGTTCTATACCGCAGATGAACTCGCAGCCATTGCCGCAAAGTGTGGTGCAAAGGTTGGCGATTTGATTCTTATCCTCGCAGGCGAGAAAAAGCACACCCTCTCAGCACTCAATGTGCTCCGTTTGGAGATGGGCGACAGGCTCGGTCTGCGTGACCCCAAGAAGTTCGCTCCCCTCTGGGTTGTGGATTTCCCCTTGTTGGAGTGGGACGAGGAGACACAGCGCTTCTACGCTATGCACCACCCCTTCACCTCGCCCAAACCCGAGGATGTTCAGTATATGGACAGCGACCCAGGTAGGGTGCGTGCCAATGCCTACGACTTCTGCTGCAACGGCGTAGAGGTGGGCGGTGGCTCGGTGCGTATCTTCGACAGCCAGCTCCAACAAAAGATGTTCAACCTCCTCGGCTTCACCCCCGAGCAGGCAGAGGCTCAGTTCGGCTTCCTGATGAACGCCTTTAAGTTCGGTGCGCCTCCCCACGCAGGTATCGCCTTCGGTTTCGATAGGTTCTGCTCGCTCTTTGGTGGCTCGGAGTCTATCCGTGACTACATCGCATTCCCCAAGAACAATCAGGGTCGTGATGTGATGGTAGATTCGCCCACCAGCATCGACCCCGCACAGCTCGTTGACCTCGGCATCAAGATGGTCGAGAACAACCAATAGACGCCCCTCTGGCGTATCCTCTGAGCCCTTCGGAATTCCCGAGGGGCTCTTTTTAGAGGGGGGCTCTCCAAGCTATTTTTTCGGTAGTTATGAGCCCGTTTTTTATAGAAATCCGCACCGTTTTTTTGAGGGGTGTTGCGAGCCATTTTTAGGGGCACTAAGAGGAGATAATGACAGCCCAAAACCGGCTCTACAAGGCATCTCTACAAGGCGAAAAAACACCTCATCGAATATGTAAAACGGACAGCACCACACCCCTCCGATGGAGAAATTTGCGTTTTTTTGCATTTTTTTGCTCATTTTTTTTGGTATAAAAAATAAAGTTACTACTTTTGTCACCGCTTAACGCTTCTTTAGCTCAGCTGGTAGAGCACGACACTCTTAATGTTGGGGTCCTGGGTTCGAGCCCCAGAGGGAGCACAAGACGAAAAAGGCTATCCGTTTGGATAGCCTTTTTTCGTT
>JAGCJH010000003.1 GCA_017648105.1 Tidjanibacter sp. | reverse complement strand
GGCACCCAAACTCGCAGCTCAGAAGCCCGCTAAGGCTCAGCAGATTAAAGTTCATACTGAGAAGAAAGAGCGTTTGGAATTCAAAACTTCCACTCCCGCAGTAAATAAAAACTTCTCTATTAGGAAATAAACTAATAGGGTCGTAGGACGAAAAAAGACTCGGTAACACTGCCGAGTCTTTTTTCGTTTCTATTGGGCGTCGCCTTCGCTATGCCTTTATTTTCAATACTTTGTATATGGGTACAAAAAAAGGGTTGCTCTTGCAACCCTTGCTCCTCAGCTAGGACTTGAACCTAGGACCCCCTGATTAACAGTCAGGTGCTCTAACCAACTGAGCTACTGAGGAATTTTCGCATTGGAGAAACTTGTTCCCGTTTTGCGAGTGCAAATATACGGCAAAAAAACAAACCTCCAAACATTTTCCATATATTTTTTCAAAAAAAATCATTTTTCTCCGATATTTATGCTTTTTGTGTGCTCATTCTCGCAGGAAATAAATATCTTTGTATGTTATGCGTAGAGTATCCATATTATTGGTGGCATTGTTGGTGTGCTTGGGGGCGCTTTCGCAGGAGCCTGCGGAGGGCACTTCGCTGCTTTTTGATGCCACCGAGTGGAACTTTGGGGAGATTGATGAGGTAAATGGGGTTGTGAGTCACACCTTCCACTACCGCAATACCTCCGAAGGATTTGTGCAGATTGAGAGGGTCTATTCCTCGTGTGGTTGCACCTCGGGTGAATACTCACGCCGCCCACTCAAACCAAACGGCGAGGGGCTCTTCACGGTCACTTTCGACCCTGCGGGTAGGGGTGGTAAGGTGGATAAGGAGATAATCCTCACCTATAACAAAGGTAGTGAGAAGACAACGCTCCGTGTGAGAGGCAAGGTCAATCCTCGTCCGCTGACCCCCGAAGAACTCTACCCCTATGAATTGGCAGGTGGTGTGAGGAGCGATTCGAGCTTCAAGGCTTTTGGTAAGGTGGCAGTTGGCAGAACGAAGAGTATGACTATCGCCCTTGTGAACACCTCAGCAGAGGAGTTGGAGGTGGCGATAGAGTGGGAGAAGCAAAGTGGCGCTTTGGAGATAAACGAGCCCTTCTATCTCTCACCCAACGAGAAGGCACTTGTGACGGTAACATACGCCCCAACGGTGGAGAATACAGCCCAGAGCAAACTCCTCATTGATGAGTTCCGCTTTGTGGTTGGCGGCACCCCCTCCGAGATGCTCTTCCGCACCTCGGCAGTGGCAGAGGAAAAACATAAAAAAGAGAAAACAACAAAACAATAACTAACGCAAAACTACTTAATAGCAAAGGAAGAATTATGTACGAAATTCTCAAAAAAGTTAAGTTGGCGGAGAACATCTATCTGATGGATATTCACGCACCAAGGGTGGCTGCTTCGGCACACCCAGGACAGTTTATCATCCTTCGTTCGACTCCCGAGGGCGAGCGCATCCCCCTGACCATCTCGGACTACGACATAGAGCGTGGCTCGGTGCAGATTGTGGTGCAGACTTTGGGCGTATCGACCCTCAAACTCGCCGAGAAGGAGGAGGGCGAGAGCGTAGAAGACTTCGCTGGTCCCCTCGGTCGTCCTTCGGACTTTATCTACGAAAACCTCGATGAACTGAAAGGTAAGCGACTCCTCTTCATTGCTGGTGGTGTGGGTACCGCCCCCGTATATCCCCAAGTTAAGTGGCTCAAAGAGCACGGTGTGGATGCTGATGTAATCATCGGTGCCAAAACCAAAGATCTCCTGATTTTGACGGATGAGATGAGGGCTGTGGCTGGTAACCTCTACATCGCTACCGACGACGGCTCGGAGGGTTTTCACGGTATGGTTACTGGCTGCCTGAAAAAACTCGTTGAGGAGGATGGCAAGAAGTACGACACTGTCATTACCATTGGTCCTATGATTATGATGAAGTTTGTGTCGCTCACAACAAAAGAGCTCGGCATTCCCACCATTGCATCGCTCAACTCGCTGATGGTAGATGGTACTGGTATGTGCGGTGCGTGTAGAGTGAGCGTGGGTGGTAAGACCAAGTTCACTTGTGTGGATGGTCCCGAGTTTGATGCCCACGAGGTGGATTTCGACGAGGCTATGCGTCGTAGCGGTCAGTACCGTGATGAGGAGCAGCGTAGGCTCGAAAAATACAAAGACCACAAGTGCCGTGTAGGCTTGGACAAATAGTGTGTGACAAAGAACATTTCAGAGAATAGAACTATGGCAAATATAATTTCCCGCACTCCCGTTAGGGAGCAAGACCCCACAAAACGAGCAGCCAACTTCGAGGAGGTATGCTACGGTTTCAATCTTGAAGAGGCTCAGCGTGAGGCTTCCCGTTGCCTCCACTGCCGCAACCCTCGCTGTGTTCAGGCGTGCCCTGTCAGCATCCAGATTCCCAACTTCATCGCTGCTGTGGCATCTGGCGAGTTGCAGCAGGCTGCCGACATCATTGCCGAGGATTCGCTTCTGCCCTCCATTTGTGGTCGTGTGTGCCCACAGGAGAGCCAGTGTGAAGGCTCCTGCATCTTGGGTATCAAGCACGAGGCAGTGGCTATCGGTAAGTTGGAGCGCTTTGTTGGCGACTGGCAGCTCGAAAATGGCTCCAAAGAGGTCGCAGAGATTGAGCCTAATGGTAAGAAAGTAGCAGTTGTTGGTAGTGGTCCCGCAGGCTTGGCTTGCGCTGCCGACCTGGCAAAATTGGGCTATGAGGTTACTGTTTTTGAGGCGCTCCACCGCTTGGGTGGCGTGTTGAGCTATGGTATTCCCGAGTTCCGTCTGCCCAAAGAGCGCATCGTGGCTCGTGAGATTGAGAAGGTTGCAAGACTTGGCGTGAAGTTCGAGAAGAACATCATCGTGGGTCGCACGGTAACTATTGATAGTCTTACTGAGGAGGGCTTCTCGGCAGTGTTTGTAGGCTCGGGTGCAGGTCTGCCCAAATTTATGGGTATCCCTGGCGAGAACCTCAATGGCGTATTCTCTGCCAATGAGTTCCTGACCCGCATCAACCTTATGGGTGCATTTGCTCCTGAGGAGAACGACACTCCCGTGCGTCGTGGTAAGAAGGTGGCAGTTGTAGGTGGCGGTAATGTGGCGATGGATGCCGTTAGGTCGGCAAAGCGTCTTGGTGCAGATGCCTACATCATCTACCGTCGCTCGGAGGCGGAACTTCCCGCACGAGTTGAGGAGGTGCACCACGCAAAGGAGGAGGGCGTGCAGTTTGCAATGCTCACCAACCCCGTAGCCATTGAGGCAGACGAGAAGGGTTGGGTGAGGGCTCTCAAATGTGTGAAGATGGAGCTTGGCGAGCCCGATGAGAGTGGTCGTCGTTCGCCTGTTGAGGTTGCAGGCTCGGAGTTTGAGCTCGAATGTGACACTGTAATTATGGCGCTTGGTACTTCGCCCAACCCCCTGATTGCTTCGACTACTGAGGGTTTGGAGCGTAACCGCAGGGGCTGTCTGGTGGCTACTGAGGAGGGTGCAACCACCCGTGAGGGTGTGTTTGCAGGTGGCGACGCTGTGACTGGTGCAGCTACCGTAATTCTCGCAATGGGTGCAGGTCGTAAGGCAGCAAAGGCTATTCACGAGTATCTTCAAAATAAATAATTAGGTAAATTATGATTCTTTCAAACTTGAAAAATAGGGTGGAGCTCGAAAAACTCCACCCCCTTATGCCCCGCCTCTTTGAGTTCTTGGAGCAGAACGATGTGATGAATCTTCCCTTGGGCATCCACGAGATTGTGGGTCGTGACCTTTTTATCAACAATCAGGCTCCCGAGGTGCTCTATACTGTGGAGAATGCCCCCATTGAGGTGCATCGCAAATATATTGATGTGCAGGTTATCCTCTCGGGTAAGGAGACTATGGGTTGGAAACCCATTGAGGAGGTAGCCGTTTGGCGTGGCGAGTACGACGAGGAGAAGGATGTGAGATTTTCCGACGAGAGGTGTGAGCACTTTGTGACCCTCAAAGCGGGCGAACTTGTGGTCTTTTACCCCGAAGATGGACACGCCCCGATGATTGGCGATGCTCCCATTCGTAAGTTTATTGCAAAGCTGAAAGTTCAGTAAAAGGGAAAAAGAGTCGCAGAGATGTCTGCGACTATTTTTTCTTACAACGCTTTGATCGTTATGAGGCTTTGTGGTGGTCGCTCTTTTGCGTGGCGCAGGTTGTGTGTGCTGCTCGGTGTGCTGTTGTTTTCCGTTTTTGGGGGTGCGGCACAGCAGAGCGTGCCGTCACATAACCTATGCGGTATTGCGTGCGACTACACCACTGACGAGCCTTTGGTGGGTGCTGTTGTGGAGGTTTTCGACGAGCATTCCGAGCGTGTGGCTGTTGTGACCACCAACCGCAGTGGCTACTATGGATTCTCGCTTCCAATGGGTGTCTATGAGGTTGCAGTGGAGTATTTGGGCTATGAGAATTACCGCTACAAGACGGAAGTGAGGAAGAGTGGTGTTGTTGAGGCAGATCGCATAGGGCTCAAAACTTCGAGTATTACTATTGATAATGTGGAGGTTACGGGAGCACTGATGCGTACCTCAATAAAGGGCGATACGACGGTCTATAACGCCTCGGCATTCAAGGTGGCAGCCGATGCCGATGCCCACAAGATGCTCACCAAGATGCCCGGTGTGTCAATGGATAGTAGTTCCATTGAGGTTGCGGGTCGCAGGGTAAGGAGGGTCTATGTCAATGGTAAGGAGTTTTTTGCCTCCGACCCTATGGCTGCTGTGAAAAACATTCCTGCCGATATCATTGAGTATATAGAAACCTACTACAAACTTAGCGAAAATGCTGAACTTACGGGTGTGGATGATGGCGAGGGCTATATGGCAATCAATATCATCACGGCAGAGGATAAGAAGAATGGCGTTTTTGGTAAGGCTTATGCAGGCGTAGGCGATGGTGGCAAGGCGGTGGTTGGCGGTAGTATCAACCGACTTAGGGGCGATAGGCACATTGCCCTGATAGGTCTTTGGAACAATATCAACCAGTTCAACTTCTCCGACCAAGATGTATCTTCGATGGGTGGCTCCTCGAAGGGTGTGTTTGATGTGAAACCGATAGGCGGTGTCAGTAGTGTGGGGTCGTTTGGCATCAACTACAATGACCGCTGGGGAGGTAAAACTAAGGTGTCGCTCTACTACTTCTACAACGATATCGACAATCACAACATAACGACTACCAATCGTGTGACCTATGCCACCAATGGAAGCGATGTGCTATACGATGCAGAGGCGGACAATCACCTGTTGCGCCAGACCCACCGCTTTGGCGGTCGTATAGATGTGCCTTTGGGCTCCCGACACTCCATATCCATCCGTCCTTCGCTGGTGTGGCAGGATAGTGGCACGATAAACTCCACATTCAGCCGTACCGATAAGCGCAAAGGAGAGGATACGCTCTTTGTCTATCGCAGACTCAACCTCTCGGAGATTGCCCAGCAGAACATAACGCTCAACAATACGATTCAGTATAGGATAAAGATGAAGCGCAAGCGTGAAGTTTTTGCTATGTCGCTTGCCACACGCTACGCTACGGTGGACTACAACTCAGACCCCGTGCAATATACCTTCAAGAATATCGATGAGGAGGAGTTTGTGGAGGAGAGAGCATCTGCCGTCAATTATCAGCTGCACGAGCGCCACACTCCCTCCTATAATATCTCTTCGACTGCGAGCTACACCCGCCCCATCAGTAGGCGTTCGCTCCTCTCCGCCACATACCGCTATACGCTCAATGGCTCCACGACGGATAAGAGGGTCTATAAATCGTCGAATGTCATCGAAAATCTCGAAGAGTGCTACTTGCCAAACAAATCCACCGTGTTTGATGCCGAATTCTCGACCCACCAGCTCGGTATGCAGTATAAGTATGGCAAGAAAAAGACAACCATTTCGGGTGGTCTGCACTACCAGATGGTCGATTATGTCGGCACCTATGTGACACCCAATAGTGAACAGGTGCGCCAGAGTTACGACAATGTGGTCTATTCGTTGGCTGCCAACATCGCTTTCAGCCCCGTCAGCAGGCTCAAAATTGATGCTTCAAACTCACTCTCCAACCCTTCGCCTACGCAGTTGCAGGGAGTGCTCAATACCTCCAATACGCAGTTTTTGCGCATCGGTAACCCCGAGTTGCGTCAGTCGTGCCTCCATAAATTCAATCTCAACTACCTGCTGACCAACCCCAAGAAATGTCGCTCCTTCTCGGTATCCTCCCGTGTGAGGCTCAACAACTCCTATATTGCCGATAGGCTTGTGGTCGATAGCCCCGACTACATACTCCCCGATGGTGAAAGGCTCGGCGAGGGAAACCAGTTTGCCAAGCCAGAGAATATGCGTGGTTTTTGGGATGCTCGTGTAAAGGTGGGGTGGGGTATGCCCCTTAGATTGGTGGGTGGTAATCTGAATTTGAGAGTTGGAGGTAGTGTCGGGCAGGTTCCCAGTATCATCAACGACACGCCCCTGATGCTTAATACTGCCTATGGCGAAATGGAGGCAGTCATAAGTAGCAATATTAGCGAGTATATCGATTTCACATTCTCATACAATGGTCGCTATAATAGCGATAAGACCCGTTTTTTGAATGGCTTTGTGACCAACGATTACCTCACACATCGAGCTTGGGGAGAGGTTAAATATGTCACACCCCACAACTTTATGCTCTCCACAACAGCCGAGTGGTATGACTATATAGCCCTCGGCGCCAACTATCGCCACAATCGTTTCGTGTGGAATATCTTTGTGGGTCGCAAGGTGTTGCCTCGTGGTCTGGGCGAGATAAGCGTGGGTGTGAATGACCTCTTCAATCAGAGTGCCATTCAGGAGCGTCGCACAATCGGCACTACTGCCATATCGGAGATAGCCTCTCTCGGTATGGGTCGCTACTATCTGCTGAAATTTGTCTATAACATACGACTCTACTCACGCACACCACTGCCCGTAGATGTGGAGTAGAAAAAAGTAAGTCGCAGAAGACTCCTGCGACTTACTTTTTCTGTGTATATTTTCCCTCCCTCTCTTACTCTACGGGAACATATTTATAGAGCCTATCGCCACGATGCACGGGCTGGGGGAGTTTGATGGAGCACTTCTTGCCCTGCACTGCAACATCTGCGGGGCGCTCATCGACCCATATCTGGTCGGGCTTGAACTCCACTGCGCCTGTGGTTTCGCCCGAGATGAGAATCTTAGTGCCGAGTTCGAGGGGCGATGCCTCCACGAGCACCTCGGCAACTTTTATCTTCTTGAATACATTTGTGACCCTACCAACATAGACCTTCTTCACAGTTGCCGACGAGCCGTAGTTTTGACTCAATTCCACGATGGGCTGATTGAGGTAGTAACCACCCCAGAAACCACGATTGAAGACTGTCGATAGTTACTCTTTCCACTTAGCGATGCGCTCGGGGGTGTAGGAGCCGTGCTCGATGGCACGCAATGCTCTGTCGTAGCACTCCACAACCCTCTTGACATACTCCGCAGGTCGAGCCCTACCCTCAATTTTGAGCACCCTCACGCCCGCATCAATAAACCTATCCAAAAAGTCGATGGTGCAGAGGTCTTTGGGCGAGAGGAGATAGGTGCCCTGTGCGTTGAGTTCCTCGCCAGTGTCACGATCCACGAGTTTGTAGGCGTGACGGCAAATCTGGCGACACGCACCCCTATTTGCCGAACAACCCGTAGCGTGGAGCGAGAGGTAACACTTGCCACTTACGCTCATACAGAGCGCACCGTGGGCAAACATCTCAATCTTCACCTTCTCGCCATTGGGACCGCAGATGTTTTCACGCTCAATTTTGTCATAGACACCCCTCACTTGCTCAATCGAGAGTTCCCTTGCGAGCACTACGGTGTCCGCCCACTGGGAGTAGAATCTCACGGTCTCGCTGTTGGAGATGGAGAGCTGTGTGGAGATGTGCACCTCCAAACCTTTACTGCGTGCATAGAGGATAGCTGCTTGGTCGCTCACGATGACCGCATCGACCTTCACCTCTGCCGCCTTGTCCAAAAGTGCGTGGAGGGTGTCGATTTCATCCTCATAGACAACCGTATTGACTGTGAGGTATGCCTTTTTGCCATTCTCGTGAGCAATAGCGACGATTTTTTCCAAATCGTCGAGCGTGAAGTTAGCAGCCGATGCCGAACGCATATTGAGCTGTCCCACACCAAAATAGACCGAGTCCGCACCTGCTGCAATCGCAGCGTGGAGCGCCTCGTAACACCCACAAGGTGCCATTATTTCAATATCTTCTCTTCTCATTTCTTTGCTGTTGGCTAATTCTCCCTATTTATTCCTGCCGAGAAGGCTCTGTGCCAAAAAGCGCAGGGGCTCCACACGCTCGGGTGCTACTTCGAGGCTATCCAGAGCATCCATAGCCTTCGAGAAATGAAGGTTTATTTCCGCCTCGGCAATCTCCTTGACGCCCAACTGGTTGTAGATGTCGAGCACACGAGCAATCTTCTCATCCTCGGCAATCTCCTTGTTCTCCAAGAGTTGCGAGAGGGTCTTGCGTGTGGTAGCATCTGCCTTTGAGAGCGCTGTAAGAATCAGAAAACTCTTCTTGCCCTCCACGATGTCGCCACCAATGGGCTTGCCGAGCGACGCCTCTGTGCCATAGGCATCCAGTAGGTCGTCTTGCAACTGGAACGCCAAGCCGAGGTAGGTGGCAAATGTGAAGAGGTGCTGACGGCTCTGGGTATCTGCACCGCCCTGAATTGCACCAATCATCGTTGCGCCTGCAAGGAGTGCAGCGGTCTTCTTGTCAATCATTGCCATATACTCCTCCATAGTCACATCCGTGCGACTCTCGAACTCCATATCGACCTGCTGACCCTCGCATACGGTCATCGCTGTGTAGTTGAAGCAACCGAGCACGGCGGGCAGATACTCCACAGGGGTCTGTTGGAGCAACTTGTAGGAGTAGATCATCATCGCATCGCCCGACAAGAGCGCTGCGTTGGTGCCCCACTTACCATAGACCGAGGGCTTACCACGCCTCACGGTGGCGTTGTCCATCACATCGTCGTGGAGAAGTGTGAAGGTGTGGAAGACCTCCAAAGCAGCCGCAGCGGGGAGTGCCGAGAGAGCATTGTCGGAGAAGATGTTGCACGCCAAAACCGTGAGCATAGGGCGCAGGCGCTTACCACCAGCCGAGAGCGAGTAGGCAATAGGCTCATAGAGGCTGTGGGGTGTGCCATCAACATTGAGGTTGTCCATATAGTTGGCAACGCTCTTTTGAAGTTCGGAGAGTGAGTACATATTATATATTTGTTATAATTGTCTTATATGGTGTCAATTTTGCGCAAATATACTCATTTTACTTTGGGATTTGAAGAAAAAAAGGTATTTTTGAGATTGGAAAATACAATAACAAACATAAACACAAACCAAAAACTATGAAAAAGCAACTTACAATAGGTGTTGATGTGGGCGGAACCAACACCGTGCTCGGTCTTATCGACCGTGATGGCAACTGCCTTGCACGCACCGATTTCCACACACAGCGTTCGACAAATGAGGATGGTCCCGTATTCTTCGACGAGTATATGGACTTGCTCTATGCAGCTATCGAAAAGCTCCTCGCAGAGGTGCCCGAAGATAGTAAGGTGGAGGGTATTGGTATCGGTGCCCCCAATGCCAACTACTACAAGGGTGCAATCCTCAATGCCGCAAACCTCACTTGGCGTGATCGCTCGAAACCCTCGAAGGAGCGCCTCGGAGAGTTTGAGAAGCAGAATCGTTGTGAGGTTGTCAAACTCCTGAAAAAACGCTTCCCTGCAATCAAGGCTATCGCTATGACCAACGATGCAAATGCTGCGGCTCTTGGCGAGCTCTACTATGGCGGTGGCAAACACCTCAAACGCAAAGACCTCGTGGAGATTACTCTCGGTACTGGCTTGGGTAGCGGTTTTGTGAGCAATGGCGACATCATCTATGGTCACAACTCCTTCGCAGGCGAGCTTGGTCACATCATCGTGGAGCCCAATGGTCGTAACTGCGGTTGCGGTAATAATGGTTGCTTGGAGACCTACGCATCGGCTACTGGTATCCGCCGCACAGCTCTCAACCTGATTGACAATACTGGCACCCCCAGCGTGCTCCGTAAGATTGAGCGAGAGAAACTCACTGCTAAGGATGTGAGCATTGCTGCTGCTGAGGGCGATAAACTCGCATTGGAGGTTTGGGATATCACTGGTCACTATCTCGCATTGGGCGTTGCTACCGCTACGGTTGTTACCTGCCCCGAGGCAGTATTCCTCTTTGGTGGTCCCACAAAAGCAGGCGATTTGCTGATGCAGCCCCTTAGAAAGTACCTCGATAGGTATATGATGAATAGTATGAAGGACACAAAGGTTATGTTCTCCAAACTTGGTGAGGATGCTGCTATTCTCGGTGCATCGGCATTGGCACTCAACGCTATCGCTGCATTGAAGAAATAAGAGCCAACAGCAATAAAAAGACGGTCAGTCGTTGACGGTCGGTAAAAAAAGAGTTCCAGATTGCTGGAACTCTTTTTTTTGTGATTGTATGTGCTTAGAATGTTCTCAGTCCGAGGGGTATTGCCAAGCCGAACGAGAAGTTCACAGAGTTCTGGTTGAGGGGCACAGGGATTGCACCAGCGTTTGCCGTACCATACTTTGTTGCGATGTAATCAACACCAATAAAGAGGTTCATAAGTCTGGGGTGCAAGTTGAGCGCAAAGCCAGCAACGCCCACCGAATTGACCATCGAGTAGCTTGCCGATGCGGTGAACCACCTTGTGGGGCGGATGGTCAGGGCGCCACCGATTGAGTTCCACTGGCGGTTGTCGTAGCGTTTGTTGTTCCACAGCACACCGATGCCGAGCTTATCGTTGGCGATGTTGTACTCACAGCCCACAACAAAGGAGGTATGGAGTGCGAGTTTGCCCTCTACTGCATCTTGGGTGGTCTGCAAAACGATATTCTCGGGGCTCGAAAACTTCACCTCGTTGCTTGCCAAGTCGTAGCCCTCAAACGAGAATGCTACATTGTCGATAGCTGCACAGAGGGTGCTGTTGGCGTTCCAAGCGTTGAAGCCGAGGTCGTTCACGGCAGCCGAAAGGCGAATCTGCTCATCCTTGAATGTCCATTCGATACCTGCATCCACAGCAAAGCCGATGGAGTTGATATTTGCGGGGTCGAAGTTGTTGAAGTTGGTGATGTGATTTACTACATTTTCCATCTCCACAACGCCCTCAATAGAGTCGAAGTTGTAGCCTGCAACAGTCGCTTGGAGCGAGCCCTCCATATCTGCACGGTAGCTCTCCTCGCCAATAGCAACATCGAGTTTGTCAATCTTGGCGCTGATGTGTGCCAAACCGAGAAGAAGTTTCGCACGGAAGCCGAGTGTGAATACATCTTGCACGGGGAAGGTGTAGCCGAGCGAAGCCTCAATGAAGTTGCTGCTCTCCACACCCATACCACCAATGTTATAGGTGCCCTGCGAGAGGGTTTTTGTTAGAGCGAAGAAATCTTTGGGGATGTCGATGATGTTCTCCGAGCGCAGGCGAATGCCAAACGACCAGAAGCCACCCCTAAAATAGTTACCCATACCAAAAATCTGGTCGTTCAGACCAAACTCAATGCTATTTACATCGGGAAGTCTATTCAAAAACTCCTCTGCCGACACACTCTTGTGCATATATGTCACAACGCCATTGCTCTCGCCATTGGGGAAGAAGAAGTTTTCTGCCGAGAGGAAGTTTGTTTCGAGCGATGTTTGCAGACTGCCAATCACGGGAATTGTCAAATATCCCCTTGTGGGCGAGAGTGCGGGGTTCATCTCATAACGCTGAGTGGAGCCATTCATAAAGTAGGAGGCACGAAGTTGTGCGCTTGCGCTCTCCGAGAGGGTCGCAACTACGACCAACACTGCCAATATGCTAAATATCTTTTTCATAGGTCAATTTTCCTTTGTTAAGTTTGTTCTACATTCTTTACCTTTTTCTCTGTGCGATGGGGACTACTGCTCGTCCTCGGGTGATAATGAGCCGAGGTCGATAGTTATACCCTTGTCGAGCAGGAGCGAAAGGTTGGCAGTGATGTATTGTTCGGGTTTCAGACCACCACCTGCGAGGGTTGTACCCTCCAACTTGCAGCGGATGGATTTGGTTTTTGCAATGTCAGCGAAGGGCGAGGAGTCTTCGGGCGAAGCGATGGAAAGTGTGATTGCACATTCCGAGAGTTTTGCCTCTTGGCTTGTCGAGCCCTCAATCTTACCGGCGGTCGAGGAGGTTACACACTCAATAGGTGCGCCCTCTGCATCGAGGAGCTCTACGCCGAGCGAGAGGTCGATGGGCAGGGTGCTCTCCGACTTAACTTTAAGCACGAGGCTCTCAACCGAGAGCTCGATATCTTCGAGCATCGAGAGATCCACATCCTCCACCTCTACGGTGTAGCCGATGTGACCATCCTTGTCGTTGTCGAACTTGAAGGCTGCATCCACCGAGTACTCCACCTTGAAGTCGTATTTGTCCTGCAAGATGAGAGTGTGTGGGCGATCCTTGTTTGTTTCAGCCGAAAGTTCTACCTCAATCATATCGGGGAGCGAAGCAATCATCTCAGTAAAGCCATCCAACTCTTTGCACTGATATTCGGGAGAGTCGGGTGCTACGCCATTGATGACGATGTAGGTGGTTGTGGGCTCCTCTCCTGCGGGAAGAATTGAGAGAGAGGGGAGTGTAAGTGTGGTGGTCACAACTCCATCCTTATAGGCGTTGAGCACAAGGCTCGCATCGATGCCCACACCAATGGGGTTGGTAACGGTCAGCCTCATTACGGGCGACTGGATGTTGAGGTCCAAATCAATGCCTTCGAGCGAAGATGTGAAGTCGCCAAGTTCAATAACCTGAGGCTCCAAGAGGTCGCTGAGGTCGGGGTCGATAAGACCCGTCACTTGAACAATCTCGATGTCGTCGAGAGTCACGGTGGGTGTGAGGAGCAAGTTTTGTGCGGCTGTGTTGATAGTCACAACGCTACCTGCGCCAACGCCCGCCTTTGCACTCAGACCAATGGTGCTGTTGAGCGAGAGAGTGCCATCCGCAATGGGGAGCGACTTGATACCCTTTATTGTGAGGTCGATGAGCGAGTTTGTCTGGTTGTTGTGGAGCGAGAGCGAGGGCGTTGTGAGTTTGCCTTCCGAATAGTTCCAACCGCTGGGAGCCTCGATGTCGAGGAACTCGGGGAGGAGAATCTCTACATCGGAGAGGGTCACAGCGTCCATAGGCGCACCCGAGAGAGCAACGCTCACGCTGAATTTGGGTGCTTGTGTGCCATTGCTACCCGCCTTTGCGATTTCCAAATAGTCGATGCGTGCGAGCTCTGCGGGAACGCTTACGCTCTCCGAGATATTCTCGCTGAACGACACCTCCATAGCCACCTCATTGGCAACGATAGATGCCTCATAGAGCGACAAGTTTTCAGCGAGTGCCGAGATGCTGGGGGCGGTTGAGGTGATGGTACCTGCGTTGAGGCTACCAGTGACAACGAAGTCGTAGATTACATCCTGCTTGATTGTTACCTTGCCATTCGTACCGACAGTTGTGGAGGACATATCGACACTCTTCACGATAATCTCAATATCCAACTGTGAGCCCGAGAGGGGGTATTCGCTAATCTGGAAGCGGTTGGGGGTTGAGGAACCAGTACCCTCGGAGATCTCTGTGTAGTTTGCAATAGCGGAGTTCTGATTTTTGTCGATAGTGAAGCCTGCGGGAAGTTCGATGTTGAAACTCTTAACGACGCACGAGTTGCAGACATTTGCCAAGCCACCCAAATCGAATGTGATGTGGATAGAGGAGCCCTCGCCATTGTTGCCAAACTTAATCTCTTTGATGGAGGCAACCTCTTTGGGAATCTCCACCTCAAACTCGTGCTCAAAGACGCTTGTTTCACGCTCCAAGTTGAGGAATTTGCTGGGTAGGAGGTTTAGCACACTCTCAGTGATGGTCAGACCACTGGGCAGGTAGTCTGGGAAGGCGAGCGATGCATTAGCCCTAAATGTGGGAATCGTTGCCGAGATGGAGCCGAGAAGCTCACTCTCTACGGGAGCGATGGTGGGCACAAGACCAGTGATGGGGTCGATGGTGCCGAGCGACACGGAGTAATCGAAATTGCCGCCATACTCAAAGCCATAGTAGCCATCGGTGTTGGTGCCGAGTCCCGACTCTTCCATAAGTGAGCCGAGGGTGATTTCGCCAGTGCCACCGAGAGGAATAGCGATACCGTCGGTGTTGCCTACGGTCATTTCGAGCGAGATGTTGTCGAAATTGTAGTCTGTCTTGCAAGCTACTACGAGCAGGGGCAACACAAGGATAATTAGGGTGCGAAAGATGTGTTTCATAACGCAAAAAGGTATTTAGTTTATTTCGTATTTTCGTGTTTGATCGTTGGGTATGTTGCGATAATTGCCATAAAGATACAAAAAAAATATTAGAGTGTACCACACGATACCTATTTTTATAGAAAGAGAACGGATTTGATAGCCCTCCGTCAATAAAAAAGAGTTGCACCCCATTTGTGAGGTGCAACTCCTTGAAAACTTTTATTTTGTGGCTCGGGAGCGAAATTACTCCATCCAGCCGATGATGATACCAACATAACCGCCGTCGGCATCGCTACGCAGGTAGCAAAGACCATCGACAATTTTGTCCACCGTGAGATTTTTATAGGTAGCGCTCGACGAAAGTCCCATACCATAGCTCTTGGTTTCCACATCAATGGTAGCACCCACTGTGGGGGTGTCCGAGAGGAAGAACTGGATGTACTTCGAGCCATCTTCGTTCATAATTGCGAATACTTTGGAGTTGGCGTTGATGTAGCACTGGTGGGTGTCTTCGTTGTATGTGAACTCAGCAAGACTTGCGCGGTAGATACCAGCGACATTCTGCTTGTCCATAAATTCATTCATCTCATCCATCTGCTTGTCGCCGCAAGCGGTAACGAGCGTAAGTGCCAGGATTGCAAAGATATATAAAATGCGTTTCATACTCTATAAAGTTCCTTATTTAACGGTGATGTAACGGTAGAGGTAGCAGTTGTTACCATCCTCATCGGTTATGACTGCACAGATGTGGTGCTTGCCTGACGAGAGGGTCAAAACCAGCTCATTGCAGGGCTGACGATCCACATACCACTGGATACTCTGGGGCTCACTTTCGAGGTTCTTGACACTCAGGGAAATTAGGTCGCTCTTCTTGTAGGAAGCGCTGAGGTTGAGTGCAGGGCGGGGATTGAGAGCCTTGCTGTGTGTGATAATCTCTGCCTCATAGAGGGGCTCCGATTCACCACTCTTATAGACCATTGCGTGGTAGTGAGTGGAGGTGTGGAGGGGCGAGAGGAGCAAATACTTATTGGCAGTCTTGATGGTCTGCTGTTCGCCAGTTTCGGTGTTGGTGCAAACAACACTCCACTCGGAGGCGGTTGCTGGGGATGCAGTCCAATCGAGAAGTGCGTCATATTGACGGATGCTCACCTCAAACTCTTTGGATACAGCCTCGAAGAAGATGCGGTCGCCGGCGAGTGTGATGTTGGCAATCTCGATAGGCATAGCCGAGCCTGCCCAGTTCTGGAACGAGGGAAGTTCGCCATAAGCAAGCGAGGTTATGTTCCTGCTACCAGGGAAGAACCACTGCTTACTCTGTTTTGCGGTTGTGCCCTCGGCACCGAAGATGCGTGCGCACTCGTGCGACTTGTTGGTGTTGATGGTGTGGCTCTCCCAGTTGGAGTAGTATTTGTTGCTCCAATCGACGTGGTAAACGAGCATACCCTCGCCACCTGCATAGCCATTCAATTCGGGATAACCCTCATTGAGATATTTATCCCACAAGAAGTTTGCACCTTTGGGGCGAGCCTCAAAGAGGAAACACTCTGTTTGAGAGTCGTTTGCCCACATAATGTAGGTGTCGTTCTTGCTCACGTGCAACATCTCGTAGCTACCCGTAGCATTGAGCTCTTTGGGAAGAGTCCAGCCGAGCAACCAGCGCTCCAATGCGTTGTGGGTGGGAGGTGTTGCGCTCTCGTTGAGATAGTTACCGCTGTTCATAATCGAGGTGTAACTCAAACCAAGACAGGCGTTTGGTGTGTTATCTGAGGTATCAT
Source organism: Tidjanibacter sp. (assembly GCA_017648105.1). GTDB lineage: Bacteria > Bacteroidota > Bacteroidia > Bacteroidales > Rikenellaceae > Tidjanibacter. The sequence continues at coordinate 36 of JAGCJH010000003.1, read as the reverse complement.
ACCAGTCGGGCAGACCGATAGCGTGACCAAACTCGT
>JAGCJH010000039.1 GCA_017648105.1 Tidjanibacter sp. | reverse complement strand
TCTCATCCTCGTAGTCCTCCTCGGGCAATAAGCCTCGTTTGTCCCAGTACTTGTAGAGGAGTGCTACCCCCCCCACAGAGCGAAGCCCGCTATCTTGGTGGCGAAAAACACCTCAAACCAGGTCTCCTCCTCGATAGGCTCTCCCGCAAGCAGTACCAAGCCCGCCATCGCCAAGATGCCTATTACTCCCATTCTAATTTGCTTTGCCATAGTTCTATCCGTTTATAGGTTCAAAGGTTATCGTTGCTACCACCGCCGAGCGGTTGCGGTTATACACTCGCAGTTCTCGGTTCGCAATCTCCATATAGAGTTGGTCGCCTGTAAATCCACCGCTGAACTTCATACCCGCTATATCCTGCTTGATGCTTTCGAGCGTGTGGTCGATAGCGGGCTCAAAGACAGGCGTGTCCCACCAATTGCTGACCTCGATGCTAATCTCACTCACATAGGTTGGCACTCCGCCACCCCTCTTGTAGTTGCACTTTGCCTGGTATCGCTTCATAGGACTATCGAGTTTTGAAATCAACCTTTGCCAACGCAGGATCTTCCTCAACCATACGCTGCATAAAATTCTCCGTTGCGGTAAACTCTACCTCGTTGCCGTCAAAGGCAAAGGGTTTCATCACTGCTACAAGGTACGCTGTCAGGCGTCCGAGTTTTTGGTCTGTTGTGTAAGTTTTCATTGTTCTGCGACTTATTTGTTATTACTGTTGTTTCACTACTCCGCCACGCTTAATTGCGGCTGCTCGGATCTTCTTTGCAAGGGGCGTGTTGGTCTCACCACGCAGGGCAGCCCTCACTGTCGGGAGGCTCGTTTTGAACATCGCCGCTATGCGCTGACGCTCTCCGTACTCAACTATTACCTTTGCCATTTTTCTTTGTTTTAATTATTTTCATTATCTTTGTTCGCAAACTTTCATATCTGAAAGCCGAGACAAAGATATACATTTTGTAGATACCGTGCAAACATTTTGCGGATTATTTTTACAATTTGTAGATTTATTGAGTGAAATTATGGATAAAACAGGAATGGTGCAGGCTCTTGTTGAGCACTACACAGAGGGGAATAAAGCGCAGTTTGCCAATATGTTAGGCATATCGGCACAAACTGTTAGTGCTTGGATCGCTCGAAACACCTTTGACGCAGAGTTGGTATATACAAAATGTAGAGGTGTGTCGGCAAGTTGGCTGTTTACAGGCGAGGGAGATATGCTCGGACGAGACAATTACGATACAACGGGAGAGCGTAAACCATTTGGAATACCCCTTTTGCCCGTTGATGCCATTGCGGGTGTATTATCAGGCAACGATATGCAGGTTATGGAGTACGATTGTGAGTATTTCGATGTGCCTACATTCAAAGGCGCAGAGTTCTTGATGCGTGTATCAGGCGACTCGATGCAACCAAAGTATTACAGTGGCGACATCGTGGCGTGCAAGCGTCTTCCAATCGACACTTTCTTTCAGTGGAACAGGGTATATGTAATAGGTAGCGAGCAGGGAGTGATCCTCAAACGAGTACGCCAGGGCAGCGATGCCGAGCATATAACTTTGGTATCTGAAAACACCGATTATGCACCGTTTGAGTTGCCATTAAACAAAGTGCATTCGATAGCCCTTGTAGTGGGCGTTGTAAGGGCTGAATAGACAAATACCCCCCCCCTCAAAGGGGTAAAATCACTATATTTTGAGTGTAATATGCTATTTTATAGCGTGTTACACTCTTTTTATTGTTGTACAAAACCCGTCAAAATCGTGCATTAAAGGGGTATTTATCGCTGAAAAATGCCCGATTTTGCCCCGATTTTTGACAATATAGGGGTGTTTATCTGTTATTTTTTGCCACCCAAACTGCGACCCAACTTGCTATCCAACCCGATTTTAGTGTGATTTTTCAGCAAAACGAAATGTGCAATTTTTGTCCGCTCGACTGGTATTTGAGTGGTGTTTGACCGCCGATTGAGCAGCGTTTAAGTATTACCGCCGTATTGCCCGATTTTAGGCGATTTCACGGCTCTACGCGCGTGTGGGGTACATTTATATACAGAAAAAGGGCGAAACCGAAGTAACGCCCCGTATAAATCAAAGGTAAATCCAACTTACGACCCAACAGCCCGATGGTTTATCCAAGTAAAATCCAAGTAAATGTACATTTCGTTTTGCCGCCAAAATTTAGGCACATATCCGTAACTCACTGACTACTACACTGCTAACCCTCTTTTGTCCTCTATACTACTTGTACATTTCGTTTTCCTGCCCATATTTCCTATTTTTTTAATTCTCAATTCTCAATTCCAATCGTAGCATATTGATTGCGGCTGTTGCGGCTCGTTCGATATTGATTGCTCGGATTTTGCCGTGTACCATAACTTTTGCGACCGTATGTGTGGGTGTTGCAACTGCCATCCATACTGTGCCTACGGGTTTGTCTGGGGTGCCGCCAGTTGGACCAGCAATGCCCGTTGTTGCCACGCCATAGGTCGTGCCACACGCCCGCCTTACACCCTCTGCCATCTGTCGTGCCACCTGCTCGCTTACGGCTCCATATTGTTCGAGATCCTCACGACTTACTCCCAGTAGATTCTCCTTTACACTGTTGTCGTAGCTCACGATGCCACCCCAGAAGTACTCCGAAGCACCACTCATTGCTGTGAATTTGGCACTCAGCGCACCGCCTGTGCAACTCTCTGCTGCCGAGAGTGTTGCGCCTTTTGCGAGAAGTAGCTCTGCAACGGCACTCTGCACTGTCGTGTCGCCCCAACCGACAAAGAGGTCGCCCAACTGTGGGAGGAGTTTGTCGAAGGCTTCATCTATCTCTTTTTGTGCCTGCTCCTTGTCCATATCGTATGCCGATAGACGCAAACGCAACTGTGAGGGGGAGGGAAGATATGCAAGGTGCAGATGGGGTGGGAGAGCCTCTTCCCAATCGGCTATGCGCTCCGCCATCATACTCTCTGCCAATCCGTAGGTTATGGCGGTCTTATGTACCACTGCCGAGAGTGCAAAATGGTTCTGGATTCGGGGTAAAACCTCCTCAATTATGAGCCCCTCCATCTCGAAGGGAACGCCAGGGAGCGACACAACAATGTGCCCATCCTTCTCGAACCACATACCGGGGGCTGTACCCTTGTGGTTGGGAAGTACGGTGCAACACTCGGGCACGAGTGCCTGGGATTTGTTGAGGTCATTGAAGGCGATACCACGAGCCTTCATCATACGCTCCACACGCTCATAGGTTGCCTTGTCGCAGACCATCTCGGAGTCGAAAATCTCTGCCAGGACACGCTTCGTGATGTCATCTTTCGTGGGACCAAGACCACCTGTGATAATGGTTACTTCGCATTTTGCGAGCGACTCGCACACAGCCTCGATAATCTCCTCTCGACGGTCGCCAATGGAGTATTTACGCCTGATGCTCACACCAATTTCGCCCAGTCGTGAGGCAATCCACGCCGAGTTGGTGTCGATAATTTGACCGATGAGAATCTCATCGCCAATGGTTATAATGTCCGCTTTCATAAAAAAGGGGGAAAGTTTATTTGCTTTTGGTTGGAGTGGCGAGCCTACGACAGAGGCGACCGGGGAATGCGGGACCCTCATAGACCATAGCCGAGTAGCACTGTACAAGACTTGCGCCAGCCTCGAACATTCTCTTTGCATCCTCTTCGTTCATAATACCTCCCACACCGATAACGGGGTAGCTATAATCCATCTTGCTACATACATAGCGAATAAGCTCAATGGTGCGCTCCAAGAGAGGTGCGCCAGAGAGTACGCAATCCTCCGTGCGTCGTGCCTCTTTGGGCGAGAGTGCTGTGCTGAACTGCGAGGAGCAGTCGCTCACTACAAGACCGTCAAGGGGTGTGTCTATGAGGATTTTGACCATATCGTCAATCTGTGGATAGTCCCAGTCGGGGGAGATTTTCAGCAGTATGGGGCGGTAGTCGTTCTGACCTCTGCGGAAGTCGAACATTGCCTCCAAGATACTCTCCACAAGTTCCCTGTCTTCTGGTGTATAGCTCTCGCCCGAGCCAATAAGGGCGGTCACATTGATGGTGAAATACTCCACATACTGATAAAGACTGCGGAAGGGGCGCAGACACTCTTTTGTTATGAACTCTCGTGCCGAGTGGCGACTTGCTGTGATGTTGGCGCCAACGACCACTTTTTGTCCGTGTGCCCTGCGACGCAGACGCTCAACAGCCTTTTCGAGTCCACAGTTGGGCTCCTCCATACGATGCAGTAGGGCGTTTGCTCGGCGCAGGCGGAAGAGGCGTGGGCGAGAGCCACCCTGCTGTGGGCGGGTGGTTATGGAGCCGACCTCCACAAAGCCAAAGCCGAGGGCACCAAACTGACGATAGAGTCTTGCATCACGATCAAGACCTGCGGCAGCACCTATGGGGTTGCGAAATCTCACGCCAAAGACCTCTTTTTCGAGTGAGGGGTGGCGGTAGCCATAGAATACACGGAGGAACCATTCGCCAAAGCGAGTGCTACCCACGATGCGGAGTAACGAGAGCGAAAAGTTCCTCACCCTCTCGGCGGGGAATAAAAAGAGCACGGGGCGAATGAGTCGGGTATAAAGCGACATTGTTTTATCTTTTTCTGCGGTAAAATCCAACTTATGTAGCGAGAAGGGGTCTCCTTGTCGCCCAAAAAACATCCACAAATGTAGTCAAACATTTTGATAGTTGTTCACGCAGGGAGCAAAAAGGTAGAAAAACCCTCCCTAATGGTTGAAAGTCCCGAGAGGAATCGCTATCTTTGCAGACTATGAAGATACTCATCGACCAATTCGTACCCTACGCAGCTGATGCACTCTCGCCCTATGCAGAGGTGGAGAGTGTGGATGGGCGTGCGCTTACGCCCGAGAGTGTGGCAGCTGCGGATGCACTGATTGTCCGCACCCGTACTCTCTGCAATGAGGCTCTGCTGGGCGGTGCTCACAAGTTGAAGTTTGTGGGTACGGCAACCATCGGCTACGACCATATAGATAGGGAGTACCTCACATCCCGAGGAGTCGCCTTCACGAGTGCTGCGGGTTGCAATGCGAGGGGTGTTCTGCAATGGGTTGCGGCTGTGCTTGCCCACCTGTCAGGGGCGCAGGGATGGAGTCCCGAGAGCAAGACGCTCGGTGTTGTTGGCGTGGGTAATGTTGGTAGGCTCGTTGCTGAGTATGGCAAGATGTGGGGTTTTAGGGTGCTGTGTAGCGACCCTCCACGAGAGAGTGCCGAGCATTTGGGCGAGAACGAGGGATTTGTCGCACTCGATAAAATATTGAAGGAGAGTGATATTGTGACAATCCATACACCGCTGACGAGGAGTGGCGAACACCCCACTTATCACTTGGTGAATGATGCCTTTCTCTCCCAGTTGCACGATGGTGCTGTTGTCTTAAATGCCTCACGAGGCGAGGTTGCCGATAGTAATGCGCTCCTCCGCCACTCGGAGAGGCTTACGCTCTGCACGGATGTCTGGGAGGGGGAGCCCGATAGAATAAACTCCGAACTCTTGGAGCGTGTGGAGATTGCTACGCCCCACATTGCGGGCTACTCGGTGCAGGGTAAGGCAAACGCTTCGGCAATCGTTATCCGTTCGCTTGCTGAGAGGTTGGGAATTGAGCCCCTTGTGGATTGGTATCCCGAGGGTGTTGCCCCCAGTTGCCCCCGAGAAATATCGTGGGAGGAGATGTGTCGAGAGATCGTGTCGCATTGTGATTTGGTAAGCGAAACGGCGAGGATGAAAGCCCACCCCGAGGAGTTTGAGGTGCGTCGCAATACATACCCGTTAAGGGAGGAGTTTTTTTAGACGAGAGAAGAGTGCAAAACGGAGTGAATATATACCAGACGCTGGAAAAATGGTGGGGCTATAAGGAGTTCCGCACGGGTCAGCGTGAGGTTATTGAGAGGGTCTTGGAGGGGCGCGATACGCTCGCTCTGATGCCCACTGGTGCGGGTAAGTCGCTTCTCTATCAAGTCCCCACGATGGCTCGTGAGGGTATTTGCGTGGTCGTTACGCCCCTTGTGGCGCTGATGAAAGACCAAGTAGATGGACTCCACCGTAGGGGTATCAATGCAGTTGCTCTTCACGGAGGACTCTCGCCGAGAAGTATTGATATAGCACTCGACAACTGCGTCTATGGCGATGTAAAATTTCTCTATGTCGCCCCAGAGAGGCTTCGTAGTGAGATTTTTGTGGCGAGGGTGCAGAAGATGAAAGTCAGCCTCATTGCTATCGACGAGGCACACTGCATCTCCCAGTGGGGCTACGACTTCCGCCCCTCATATTTGGAGATTGGAAGACTCCGTCGCCTTGTGCCCGACGCCCCAGTCTTGGCACTCACGGCATCCGCTACGGAGCGTGTGGCGCAGGATATTATGCGCCTGCTGGCGTTCAAAGAGGGGGGTATTGTTAGGAGTGGCTACGCTCGCCCCAATGTGTCGTTTGTGGTGCGCAGGTGTGATGATAAGAGGGAACAACTCGCCCGAGTGCTCTCCAATGTGGAGGGTTCCTCGATTGTCTATGTGCGCTCCCGAGAGAGGGCTGCGAAGGTGTGTGAATGGCTCATCGAGCAGGGCTTCTCGGCGCAATTCTACCACGCAGGTTTGCCCCACGAGGAGCGTGCCCTCAGGCAAGATGAGTGGCAGAGGGGCGCAAAGCGTGTGATGGTCGCAACCAATGCCTTTGGTATGGGTATCGATAAGAGGGATGTGCGTGCCGTTGTTCACTACGATATGTGCTCCTCGCTGGAAGCATATTATCAGGAGGCGGGTCGTGCGGGTCGTGACCTGAAAAGGAGTTTTGCAGTGCTGCTCATTGAGGGCGATGAGGAGGATTTTGCACGCCGTAGGGTGGTGGGGGACTTCCCACCTTTGCAAACCATCAAGAGTATCTATGGCAGAATTTGCTCCCGAATGATGATACCATACGGCGAGGGTAAGGATTCGGCAAGGGAGTTCAATGTTTATGAGTTTGCACGCAGTGAAAACCTCTCGATAGATGCCATCCGCAATGCGCTGAAAATCCTTGCGCAGAATGGGTATATGACCCTCAGCGATGATAGGGAGAATAGTGCCCGACTGATGTTTTGTGTAGGGCGAGAGGAGCTCTACGACTACCGCATACGCCGTCGTGAGTCGGAGGGTGTTCTGCTTGCAGTTATGAGGCTCTATGAGGGTGTCTTCACGGAGTTCCGCCCGATAGATGTGCAGGAGATAGCCCTTTATAGTGGCTACTCGGAGGAGAGGGTGCGTGAGGAACTGAAACTCCTCTGGCGACAACATATTATACGCTATGTGCCAAGTAGTTATTCGCCCCTGCTGACGCTGCTTATGGATCGTGTGCCCGACGAGGATGTCTTCATTACGCCCGATAGCTACCTCCACCGCAAAGAGTCGGCAATGGAGCGTATGGAGGCGATGATGAACTATGCACTGATGACCGATGGGTGCCGCAGTCGCTACATTCAGGAGTATTTTGGCGAGAAGGAGGCGGTGGATTGTGGTGTGTGTGACCTCTGCCTTGCCCGCAAGAAGCGTGGAGCAAGTGGTGGTGAGGTGGCAACCGTAACCCCCGAAAAGGTCTTGGAGGTGATTGTGCGTAGCGAGGGTGTGAGCCCCCGAGATTTGGTGAGGGAGTTCGCCGCTTCGCCCGAGGATGTGGTGCGTGCGGTGGAAAAGTTGATGGAGAGCGAGAAAATTTATACCGATAAGGGCGGTATTCTCCGTATAAAACGATAATTTTGTGACCGCAAAGAGAAAAGATATGTTTCAACACAGCATAACACCAGAAGAAATTAAGGATTTGCCCGTTGCGAGCTTCGAGGGTCGCATAGAGATTGTCGATACCGTAGAGGCGTTGGAGAGGGCTTGCGACCACCTGATGGGGGAGCGAGTTGTGGGCTTCGATACCGAAACACGCCCTTCGTTCAAGGCGGGCGTTGCCTACAATGTGTCGCTCGTTCAGCTCTCCACAGCCGATGTGTGCTATCTCATAAGGCTCACATCCGTGAGAATGGAGAGGTGTCTAATGCGCCTTTTGGAGAGCCGTAAGGTCTTGAAGGTGGGTGTGGATGTCTTGGGCGATATCCGCAATCTGAACAAAGTGCGCCACTTCCGTGCAGGCGGTTTTGTGGAGTTACAGAAGGAGGTCGAGGCGTTTGGTATTGAGGATAAAAGCCTCAAAAAAATGGCGGCTATCATCCTTGGTGTGAGTGTGTCGAAGGCGCAGAGGCTCAGCAACTGGGAGGCAAGAGAATATACTCCTGCACAGATGCGCTATGCTGCGACGGATGCGTGGATATGCTTGGAGATGTACAAGAAACTTGAAGAGAGTAGAACAAAATAGAGAGTTATGGCAGAGAATAAGAAAATATACCTCAAACACGGCAAGCAGGAGTCGCTTCTGCGCCACCACCCTTGGGTGTTCTCCGGTGCAATTTCACGAGTGAGTGGCGAGATTGAGGAGGGTGAAATTGTGGATGTCTTCACATCCTCGGGCGACTTCATTGCACGAGGTCACTCGCAGGTGGGCTCTATCGCTGTGAGGGTGCTCACTTTTGAGCAAGAGGCTATCGACCAGCAGTGGTGGAATGCACGCATTGCATCGGCGCTCTCGGTGCGCAAGACGCTCGGCTTGGTGGGCAACCCTACAACTACTTGCTACCGCTTGGTACACGGCGAGGGTGATAATCTTCCGGGTTTGGTTGTGGATATCTATGACAAGACAGCCGTTGTGCAGTGCCATAGTGTTGGTATGTACCTCTCGCTTGATGCTATTGTGGAGGCGCTGAAAGTTAATTTTGGCGAGAGCCTGACCGCTATATATAATAAGAGTAGCCAGACGCTCCCCTTCAAGGCGGAGGTGGATGCCGAGGATGGTTACCTCTGGGGTGAGGGCGTAGGCGAAGAGGTCGTCTTGGAGGGCGGTCATAAGTTTGCTGTCAATTGGGCGAAGGGTCAGAAAACGGGATTTTTTATCGACCAGAGGGCAAACCGTGCGCTTGTGGCAGAGTATGCCAAAGGTCGCAACCTGCTCAATACTTTCTGTTATACGGGTGGCTTTTCGATTTATGCACTCGCAGGGGGTGCTAAGAGTGTGACGAGTGTGGATAGTAGTGGTGTGGCTATCGAACTTGTGGATAAGAATGTGGCTATCAACTTCCCCGAGGGTGCACCCCACAAAAGTGCCGCAATGGATACTTGCGACTTCTTGCGCACGGTTGAGGATGGAGAGTTTGATATGATTATCCTCGACCCTCCCGCTTTTGCCAAACACCACAAGGTGCTTGGTAATGCTTTGCAGGGCTATAAGAGGCTCAATGCGAGGGCTATGGAGAAGATTGCAAAGGGTGGTATTCTCTTTACATTCAGCTGTTCGCAGGCGGTTAGCAAGGAGCAATTCCGCCTTGCGGTGTTCTCCGCAGCGGCTATTGCTGGTCGTAAGGTGCGCATCCTTCACCAGCTGACCCAACCCACTGACCACCCTATCAATATCTACCACCCCGAGGGCGAATATCTTAAAGGCTTGGTGCTCTATGTTGAGTAGTGGAACGATCGTGTCGTAAATTTCATAAAATAAGATAAAAGTATGTTTAAGCGTATGTTTGTAGCTCTCGTGGCGCTATTGTGCGTTGTGGGAGAGATGAGTGGAACAGAGTGGGGTGTTGTTGGCTATCGTGCAGATAGTGAGTATATTCGCTGGGTTGGTCGAACTGCTAAGACACCTGAGGGTGCGGTGCAATTCGATTGGAGTGGCACCTATGCTGATATTGTGCTTTGTGGCTCGTTGCTCGAAATGAGGGCTTCGGATAGCGGTCTGAACTACTTTAATGTGATTGTCGATGGCAAGCAACACTCCATCGTAAAGACCGAGGGTAAGGAACCTCAAAATGTGGTGCTTTTTGAGGGTGAAAAGGGCACCTATCACATCCGACTGCAACGACGCACGGAGGGCTTTAATGGTCTTACGACGGTCTATTCGTTTGAAACTGACGGAGAGTTGATTGTGGAGCCAAACAATGCCCCCAAGCGACACATTGAGTTTATTGGCGACTCGCTCACGGCGGGCTATGGTACCGACTCGGCAAGTGGCTCGGAGCCTTACACTGCTGAGACTCAGAACTGTAATCTTGCATACGGTTGCTATATCGCTCGTTATTTCAATGCGGACTACAACCTTGTGGCACACTCTGGACAGGGCGTGGTGCGTAACTATGGCGATGAAAAAACGACCTCGGACTATACGATGTTGGATCGCTATGGTCTGCTTTTCGATGAGGCAGATAGGGAGCGTTGCTACGATTTTGAGGCGAGTGCATATACCCCCGATTTGGTGGTTATCTTCCTCGGTACCAATGACTACTCCACACAACCCTTCCCCTCCTTTGAGGAGTATTCAAAGGGCTATGCGGAGTTGGTTGAGCAGGTGAGGGCTGCTCACGGCGAGCAGGTGCCTATTTTGTGTATTTCGAGCTATGTTTTTGAGCCTACATTTGAGTATGTGTGGCGCATAGCACAGAGCGATGAGAAGTTGCACTTTGCTTGTATTCTCCCCGAGGCATTCGCACGCCCAAGCGAGTTGGGAGCTTCGGAACACCCCAATCGTGTGGGTCAGCAGAAGATGGCGATGATGCTGATTCCCTATGTATCGACCATCACTGGTTGGGAAGTTCGTAACGATATGTAGTGGGCAATAAAGGATATAAAAAGGCGACCTTTCGGGTCGCCTTTTTTTTGTCGAGCACGGGGCTATTTGTTCTGTGGGAAGAAGGATTGTCGAGCAATCATACAAGCACCTATCATACCGGCTTTCAGAGGGTTGGCGGATACTACCACCTCGACATCTTTACACATTAGTTTGAGCGAATACTTGCGAATTGACGAGCGAATGGGCGTGATGAAGTAGTCGTCTGCCAGAGCCAAAACTCCGCCCACAACCACTGCCTCGGGGTTGAAAATGTTTATCAGGTTGGCAAGCTGACGACCGAGCTCTGCGCCAGTCTGCTCAATGAGTTCGATACACAGGGGGTCTTCGTTACGAGTCGCAGCACGGACAATATCCAATGTGGAGATTGGCTGTCCGCTTGCTACCAAGGAGGAGAGTATGGAGGTCTGCCCTTGTCGTATGCGGTCGAGGAGTTTTCGGTGTATAGCAAAGCCCGACACCTCGGTTTCCAAACAGCCCTTCTTGCCGCAGTGGCACATTATCTCGTTGTTATAGACATTCATATGACCAATCTCGCCCGAGTAGCCGTGGCGTCCGTAGTAGAGTCCGCCACCCACAATTATACCCAAGCCGATACCCCAACTTGCATTGATGAAAAGAGCGTTGCGGTAGCCACGGGCACTGCCCATTGAGAGTTCGCCAAAGGTCATTGCTCGGGAGTCGTTCTCGATGCGCACTTGAAGCCCAATCTTCTCGCTGAGAATGGAGGCAAGAGGCTCGTCGTTCTCCTCGAAGTTGAAGACGCTGTAACTCTCTCCTGTATCCGAATTAACTCGTCCTGAGATGTTTATGTTTGCCAAAAGCACTTTGCTTATTTCTACACCCGATTGTGAGATGACCTCTCTGACGCTCTGGCATACCTTGTCGAGAGTTGCGGGCGTGTTCTCGAAATTGAACTCTTTGATGGTGCTCTCATAGACAATCTCGCCCACGATATTCATCACTCCTATGTTGAGCGCAAAGCGGGCAATATCCACACCTATGAAATAACACGCCGATGGGTTTACACCATAGATAATAGGCTTGCGACCTCGATGTGAGTCCATCTTGCCACACTCGATAAAGTAACCCTCGTTGAGTAATTCGCCCACATATTTTGCGATTGTCGGTACGCTGTATCCGAGCGCTGTTGCCATCTGCGGAATCATCTGATTGCCGTTGTAGATGCAGTGGCGGAGGATGGTGTCCTTGATGATGTCTGCCTCTGCAAGAGGGGTGTTTGGGTTTAGACGGTTGAAATTAAGCATAGTGATTTGTGTGTGGTTTGTTTCAGGCAAAATTAAATCTTTTTTTAATATCCGCCAATTTTTGTATGTTTATTTATAAAATGGTTTATGAATTATGGATTGTTATATTGTGGTTAAGTTGTTGGTTTTGGGTGTGTTGTGTGGGAAATTTTGGAGATAAAAATAAATTAACGGCTTTAAGTATTTATTGTTTGTTTAATTAACGAATAAATTATAGTTTTGTAATATGTATTATTGTGCCCTCGTGGCATCGTAATGCATAGCATTAGAGCCCGCAAGTGTGGGGCGAAACGAAGAGAAGAAAACTAAATAATGAGTGCTAAATAAAAAGAAACCAAGTATGAAAGAGTTTACAAGACGAGATTTTCTGAAAACCACCGCTGCTCTGGGTGCCGCTGCTATTGTGCCCAGTGAGTTGGCTCGTGGTGCAGAGCGAGTGGAGGAGGTCTTTGCCTCTCCGATGTTCCAAGAGGGTCCCGGTGGGCTTCTTGTTCCCCCTGCAGCGGGACTCCCCATTACGGGTACTTTCCTCGATGAAATCTCCCACGACATTCCTCATCAGAACTGGGGCGAGAAGGAGTGGGATGCAGATTTCGCAAATATGAAGGCTATCGGTATTGATACCGTCATTATGATTCGCTCGGGCTACCGCAAATTCATCACCTATCCTTCCAAGTATCTCATCGGCAAGAAAGATTGCTATATGCCCTCAGTGGATTTGGTGGATATGTTCTTGCGCTTGGCTGAGAAGTATGGTATGAAGTTCTACTTTGGTCTTTACGACTCGGGTCGCTACTGGGATACGGGCGATTTGAGCTGGGAGATTGAGGATAACAAATATGTCATCGACGAGGTGTGGGAGCGCTATGGTCACTACACAAGTTTTGGTGGTTGGTACATCAGTGGCGAGATTAGCCGCAAGACCAAAGGTGCCATTGGTGCTTTCCACGCAATGGGTAAGCAGTGTAAGGATGTGTCGGGTGGTCTGCCCACCTTCATCTCGCCTTGGATTGACGGTAAGAAGGCTATTATGGGTACCAATAAGAGTGTCAATGATAATGCAGTGACCGTTGCGGAGCACGAGAGGGAGTGGAATGAGATTTTCGACGGTATTCACGATGTTGTGGATGCTTGTGCATTCCAAGATGGTCACATCGACTACCACGAACTCGATGCTTTCTTTGAGGTAAACAAGAAACTCGCAGACCGCTATGGAATGAAGTGTTGGACAAATGCCGAGACTTTCGATAGGGATATGCCCATCAAATTCCTCCCCATCAAGTTCGATAAACTTCGTATGAAACTCGAAGCGGCAAGGCGTGCGGGTTATGATAAGGCGATTACTTTTGAGTTCTCGCACTTCCTCTCGCCCCAGTCGTCCTACCTCCAAGCGGGTCATCTCTATAACCGCTACAAAGAGTACTTCAACATTAAGTAGTTAAATGGAGGGCAAAACTATGGGAACAATATTGAATAAGAGTATGAATATGGGGTATGTAATCTTTATGGCTGTTGTTGCAGCCATTGGTGGCATACTCTTCGGCTACGATACGGCAGTGATTTCGGGCACTACGGAGATGGTCAAAAATCAATTTGCACTCTCGGATATGAGGGAGGGTTGGTATGTTGGCTGTGCGCTGATTGGCTCCATCTGTGGTGTGGCTGTGGCAGGCGCTATGAGCGATAAGTTGGGTCGTAAGATTACAATGCTCATTTCGGCTGCGCTGTTTAGTATTTCGGCTATCGGCTGTGCCGTGTGTGGCGACTTTGACCAACTGGTAATCTACCGTATCATCGGTGGTGTCGGTATTGGTGTGGTATCTATCGTGTCGCCTATCTATATCTCGGAGGTGTCGCCCGCAAAGGTGCGTGGCACCCTTGTGTCGCTCTATCAGTTGGCTGTTACGATGGGCTTCCTGCTTGCCTACTTGGCAAACTGGGCTATCGATGCAGGTGTCAATCCCGAGCTTTCGGGCGACCTCTCGCTCTGGCAGAGGATGTTCAACTCGGAGGCTTGGAGGGGTATGTTGGGTAGCGAAACCCTGCCCGCCCTGCTCTTCTTTGTGATTATCTTTTTCATCCCCGAGAGTCCCAAGTGGCTTGTTGTGAATAAGAGGATGGGGGCTGCAAGTCGTGTCTATGGTAGGATTTATCGCACCGAGGAGGCAGCGAGTGCAGAGATTGTTGCTACTGAGGAGTCTATGGCAGGCGAGAGTAAGGGTAGCTGGAAGGATATCCTCTCTCCCGGCATCTTCAAGGCAGTGCTCATCGGTAGTGCTATCGCTATTTTGGGTCAGTTTATGGGTGTCAATGCGGTGCTCTACTATGGACCCAAGATTTTCTCCGAGGCAGGCTTCGACAATCCAATGTTCTCGACAGTGCTTGTGGGTGTTGTCAATATGGTTACGACCATCTTGGCGGTGTTCATCATTGATAAGGTGGGTCGCAAACAACTCATCTATTGGGGCGTGTCGGGTATGATTTTGTGCCTGCTGGCAATTGCAATCTACTTCCAGTGGGGCGCATTGCTCGGTCTTGGCAATGGCTTTATGCTCACATTCTTCTTGGCGTATGTTTTCTGCTGTGCAATCTCCATTTCGGCTATTGTCTTTGTGCTCCTGAGTGAGATGTACCCCAATAGCGTGCGTGGTAGGGCAATGAGCATTGCTGGCTTTGCACTCTGGATTGGTACCTATCTGATTGGTCAGCTCACACCAGTGCTGTTGGGTTGGAGCCAGTCGGGCACCTTCCTCATCTTTGCAGTTATGTGCATACCATATATATTTATTATGTGGCGCCTTGTGCCTGAGACAACGGGTCGCTCGTTGGAGGAGATTGAGGCGTACTGGAACAATAAAGGAAAGAAGTAGTAACATTTTATATTAGGAATTGTTATGACAGAGAATAATAAAGAATACTTGCAGGAGTGTGCTGCCCTCTATCGCAAAGAGCTGAGGGAGGATGTTATGCCCTTCTGGATGAAAAATGGTGTTGATAGTGTGAATGGCGGTATCTATACCTGCGTGGATAGGGACGGAACGCTTATGGACACTACGAAATCTGTGTGGTTTCAGGGTCGTTGGGGTTGGACTGCGGCTGCGGCATACAACCGTGTGGAGAAGAATGAGGCGTGGCTTGGTGCCTCCAAGAGCGCTATCGACTTCATCGAAACACACTGCATCGACACAGATGGTCATATGTTCTTCACGGTGACAGCCGAGGGCGCACCTGTGCAGAAGCGTCGCTATGTATTCTCGGAGAGCTTTGCGGCTATCGCTATGGCGGAGTATGCAAAGGCTTCGGGCGATAGGAGTTATGCCGAGAAGGCTTTGGAGGTGTTCAGGAATATGAAGCGTATGCTCTCAACCCCCGGCTTCTTGGAGCCTAAGACAACCGTGCAGGGTAGGGGACACTCCATTACGATGATTCTCATCAATGTGGCTGCTGTGCTGAAAGAGGTTGTGGAGGCTCCTGAGTTGGACGAGCAGATTGATAGCTCCATCAACGATATTGAGCGCTACCTTATGAATGAGGAGTATAAGACAGTGTTGGAGATGGTTGGTCCCGAGGGCGAACTGATTGACACCTGCGCAGGTCGTACCATCAACCCTGGTCACTGCATCGAAACAGCTTGGTTTATTCTCGCTGAGGCTAAACGCCGAGGTTGGGATGAGAGGCTCACACGCATCGGTCTGAAAATTTTTGATTGGGCTTGGTCGTGGGGCTGGGACGAGGAGTTTGGAGGTATCATCAACTTCCGTGACTGCAAAGGCTTCCCACCACAAGACTACTCACAGGATATGAAGTTCTGGTGGCCTCAGTGTGAGGCGATTATAGCCTCGCTTTATTGCTACGAGGCAACGGGCGATGAGAGTTACTTGGAGAAGTTCCGTATGGCTCACGAGTGGGCTTATGCACACCTTAAAGACAACGAGATGGGCGAGTGGTATGGCTATCTGCACCGTGATGGTAGCGTGGCACAGCCTGCCAAGGGTAACATCTTCAAGGGTCCCTTCCACGTTCCTCGTATGCTGATTGAGGCGTCCGATATGATTGACGACATCCTCGCCAAATAGGACGCATTGCTTTGGGTGAAAAACAAAGGATTCGATTCAAATCAAAATAAACACAATAAATTATGAAACTTTCAACCAATTCATTTGTAAATAGATTGGCGCTGTTGGCTCTGATGCTATTTACTACGACTTCGCTGATGGCTCAGATAAATGTCAGGGGTACAGTGAAGGATGAGGCTGGCGAGCCAGTCATTGGTGCTACCGTAGTTGTGGAAGGTACCTCTGTGGGTAACTCTACCGACTATCTGGGTAACTACCACTTGACAATCCCAGCCGATGTAAAGAACCCTAAACTTCTGTTCCAATATCTCGGTATGAAAGACCATACAGAGGTTGTTGCGGGTCGCCTGATTATCAATGTTGTGATGAAGGAAGAGGCGGATGTTATCGATGATATCGTGGTTGTGGGCTACGGTGTGCAGCGTAAGGGTAGCCTTACGGCATCTATCTCCTCCATTGATGGCGATGAGTTGCAGAAGGCTCCCGCAACCAATGTAACCAGTATGCTGGGTGGTCGTATTGCAGGTATCGCCTCCGTGCAGGAGTCTGGTGAGCCAGGTATGGATGGTGCAGCGCTCACAGTGCGTGGCTCCTACTATGGCGTAACCTACATTGTCGATGGTGTACCTCGTTCGCTCGACGATATCAACCCCAACGATGTGGCAAGCATCTCGGTATTGAAAGATGCGGCTGCTGCTTCGGTCTATGGTCTTAATAGTGCGGGTGGTGTGATTATCGTGACTACCAAGAGTGGTAAGGAAGGTAAGAACGAGCTCAACTATACAGGCTCGGTGGGTGTCTCTGTGAATGCCAACTTCCCCGACTTCCTCAATGCCGAGCAGTTTGCGTGGTACTACAATAAGGGTCGTGAGATGGACGGCTTGGACACCATCTTCACTGCACAGCAGGTGGCGCTTATGACCAATGGCGATGATTCGGATGGTTGGGGCGACACAAACTGGATCGAAGAGGTCTTTGGCGTGGGTATGACTACCAAACACAACATCTCCACCTCGGGTGGTAATGATAAGGTGCGCTATTTCGCCTCGATTGGCTATATGAATCAGCACGGTAATATCTCGGCATATACCTATGAGAAATATAACCTCCGTGCCAATATCAGCTCCAAAGTGAGCAAGGACTTGACCTTGAAACTCACTGTGGCAGGTGGTACGGATAATAAGAACAACCCTGGTTTCTCGTCGGGTGGTAAGGAGAGTGAGGGCACTTGGATGAGCGTGGCTCGTCAGGCTGTGGCATCCCACCCCTATCTGCCTAAGACCTACGAGGGACTCCCCACTGCAACACCCAATAATATTGGTCAGGGCTCGTCGCCCATCGCTGCTGTGGAGCAGAGTGGCTACAACCGCAACGAGGGCTATGAGGTACAGACCAATATCGAGTTGGAGTATAACTCGCCAGTGATTAAGGGTCTTACTGCCCGTGTTATGGGTTCGTTTGACCACGGCTACTCGATGAGTAAGATTCTTGCAACTCCCTTCTATGTTATGCAGGCATCGCTTCCCACCGATGGCTCCAACAAGATGAACTACACCAAGGTGCTGGATGTGCGTGGTACCTCCTACAACACACTCGCAGAGGGTATTTATAGTGGTACTTCGCTCCTCGGCAATGCCCAGTTGCAGTATGTGACTAAGTTGGGCGAGGACCACGACTTGGATGTTATGGTTGTGGGCGAGATGAGGCAGTACAAGTACCGCAGTTTTGCCTCCTATGGTAAGAGCCTTCCCTTTATAGAACTCCCCGAGTTGGACTACGCAACTCCTTCGGATGACCCCATTAGTGGTTCAAGCGGACTCACTCGCCAGATGGGCTTCGTAGGTCGTTTGCGCTACGCCTATGCCGATAAGTATATGATTGAGGCAACAGCTCGCTATGATGGTAGCTATAAGTTCGCAGGTAATGTGGATGACAAACGCTGGGGTCTGTTCCCCGCAGTGTCGCTTGGCTGGCGTATCAGCGAGGAGGAGTTTATGCTCGGTACCGAAGAGTGGCTCGAAAACTTGAAGTTTAGGCTCTCGGCTGGTGAGGTCGGTGTTGATGATGTGAGCGCCTACGGCTTCTTGAACCAGTATGGTCAGGGAACTCCCGTCTATTTGGGTGGCAACCGCTACAATACTCTGGGTGTCACTTCGGTTGCAAACCTCAATCTCACTTGGGCACGCACTCGTTCGTTCAATGTGGGCTTGGATGCTTCGTTGTGGGGAGGTCTTTTGGGCTTCGAGCTCGACTTGTTCTACACCCACACCTACGATATGCTGACCTATATGGGTGGCAAATATCCCCCTTCGATGGGTGGCTACTACCCCGTGTATGAGAACTTCGGCGAGCAGGATAGCCGAGGTATGGAGTTGGTGCTCACTCATACAAACAAAATTGGCGAGGGCGTAAATGCTCTGAGATACAATGTGGCTCTCAACCTCACTTACGCCTACTCTCGCTGGCTGAAATATACCGACAAGGCAGATACCCCCGACTATCAGTGCTATGCAGGTCAGGAGCTTGGCGCAATGCTTGGTTGGGTTGCAGATGGTCTTTACCAGAGCGAAGAGGAGATTGACCACTCGCCTTGGCCTTGGGGTCAGCGTCCCAGGGTGGGCGATATCAAGTATGTCGATTTGTCGGGTAATGGTATTGTTGACTACGAGGACAAGGCGTTCACTGGTCGTAGCAACCGCCCCAAATTTACAGCTGGTCTGAATCTCTCTATGTCGTGGCGTAACTTCGACTTTGCGACACTCATCACCGCAGCTGCGATGTTTGATATCTCGCTGACGGGTACCTACTACAATGGTATGGACGACAATACAATCTTCACCGAGACCTTCAAGGAGGGTGGTAACTCGCCCGTCTTCTTGGTTGAGAATGCTTGGCGACCCGACAATCAAGATGGCACCTATCCTCGTCTGACCGTCAATGCTCCAACCAACAACAACGGTTTGGCTTCGACCTTCTGGTTTAGGGATGGTAAGTATCTGCGTGTGAAATCCGTACAACTTGGTTACACTCTGCCCGAGAAAGTTTGCAAAATTGCAGGTTTGGGCAGCGTAAGGCTCTATGTTGAGGGTTCAAACCTCTTCACTCTCAGTGGTCTTCCCGAGGGTATCGACCCCGAGGCTCCTGGTGTGAACAACGGTTACTACCCACAGCAGAAGACCTTTATGGGTGGTATTTCGGTGACCTTCTAATCACATCGTGGAAGAGGAAAGAAAGAGAACAACAACGCAAAACAAAGAACGATTACGACTATGAAAAAATATATGAAATTAGCATTGGTGCTGATGGGGTTGTCGCTCGTGGGCTGTTCCGATTGGGATAGCTTCTTGGACACTACTCCCACAGACTCCGTATCGGACAAACTCGTGTGGAGTAAGCCCGAATACGCAGAATTGAATGTCAATAGCTTCTACCATATCATCGATGCCCTCGGTCAGTTCGACACCGCACAGACCGCTGTGGGTATTTCGGAGGGTATGACCGACATTCTCAAATATGGCTCCACATCCCTCAATACGCATATGTGGTTTGCCAATGAAATGGCTTATGGCTCTGCTCCTTCGGCAAGTTCGGCAAGCTACTATCTTGGCAACTGGGCTTGGTGCTATGGCAAACTCGCTTCGTTGAATCAGGCGCTGAGCAATCTCCACGAGTATAAGGAGAACTTCACGGAGGCAGAGTGGAATCGCTACACTGCCGAGGTGCGCTTTTTCAGGGGATATATCTACTTTGAGTTGATGAAACGCTACAAGGAGATTATCATCTATGACTACGATATGACCCAGATTAAGGCGGATATGCCCCTCAGTAGCGAGAAGGAGGGCTGGGATATGGTTGAGGACGATTTGCTCTATGCGGCAAAATATCTGCCCAGCATCACCGAATCGGCAGGTCGTGTAAGCTTGGAGGCTGCCGACGCACTTCTTTCGAGGGCTATGCTCTATGCAGAGCGCTGGGATGTGGCTGTACAGGCTGCCAAGAGGGTTATTGACTCCAAAAACTTCTCTCTCACGAAGGACTACGCAATTGCTTGGAGCAAGACCCGTGCGCAGGGCAACACCGAGTCCATCTTGGAGTATGAGTACAACCGTGAGGGTCAGACCCACAACTTCGACGACAACTTCACCCCCGGGGGCGATGCTGGTCGTGTGTTGGGTGCGCTTGGTAACCCCACGCAGGAGATGGTCGAGAGCTATGAGATTGCAGGTGGTAAGGGCGACTATCCCGATTGGAGCGCTTGGCATACTGGTAAGGCTGTGAGCAAAGAGCCTCCATTTGATGAGTTGGAGCCCCGCTTTGCTGCGACTATCCTCTACAATGGCAGCACTTGGAAAAATCGCACCATTGAGCCCTACGACGGCGGTGTAGATGGTTATATGGAGTGGCAGGTTAAGCCCATCAATGAGGGTAAGACCGTTACTGGCTACTTCCTCCGCAAATTGGTGGATGAGAGCCACGACCTTTCGTCTTATAGCCACAGTACCCAGCCTTGGATTGCTATCCGTTATGCGGAGGTGCTCCTGAACTACGCAGAGGCAGCTGCAAAGGGTAGTGATGCGACAATGAAGAAAGATGCTATCAACAAACTCAATGAGGTGCGTGAGCGTGTTGGCTTGAAGAAACTCAATATGAGTGGCGACAACCTCAAAGAGGCTATCTACCGTGAGCGAAAGGTGGAACTTGCCTATGAGGGTCAGTATTACTGGGATATGCGTCGCTTGAAGAAGGCAGATAAGGCGTTCTCGAACTATCGAGTTCACGGTTTGAGGGTCGATAAGGATGGCGATAATTTCACCTATACCTACATCGACTGTGACGGTCAGAATCGCTACTTCCCCGAAAAACTCTATCGTGTGCCCCTGCCTCAGGATGAGTTGGATGGCAATGGTGCAGTGGATCAGTATCCCGAGTGGATGTAATCTATACAATTATTACACAGACATATAGATAAACAGATGAAAACGAATATAAAACTTTTGGTTGCCTTTGTAGCTTCGGCTATGTTTGTGGCGTGTCAGGAACCAGTTGAGGTGCCACCCACAACTACATCAATAGGTATTCATAGTGTGTCGGCTACCTTTTTGAAAGGTCCCTTGTCGACCAATAAACTTGCAGTATTTACCGCTACGGTAGAGTCGTTGGAGGAGGATATAGTGATTCCCATTCCATGGTTCTATCCCGAGGATAGCAAGAATCAGATTACCGACATCACCGAGATGCGTGTAACTGCCACGATGGACTACAACTGCTTCTTGGAGCCAGGTTTGTGCGTTTTGGACCTGACCAAGGAGAATCACTTTACCTACACAGACGGTCGAGGCGATGTTCACGATATTGTCATTCGTGGCGAAATTCGCAAATTGCCCTATAAGCAGATTCTCGATTTTCAGGTACTTGATCCATCGCTGATTACCATTATCGATGAGGAGAAGAAGGAAATCAATATCTCCTATACGGATGCTACCGAGCCTCTGATTGGCGAATGTGTGGTGGACTACACCCTCTCGCCCCACGCAACTTGCTCGCTCGATGGCGTGGAGAAGGTGGATTTAACTACCCTCAAAGAGGTTGTTGTAACTGCACACGACGGCACAACTCAGACCTATGCTGTCAAGGCTAAGAACTCCACACCTAAGAAGATTGTATATGGCTACTCGGCAGGTAGCGAGAAGATGCTCTGGGAGTTGGAGATGGAGGGTCTTGGTATTCCTTGTGTTGAGGTCAATAACCAGTCGCTCGCAGTTGTTGGTAAATACTTGGTTGTCTGCCCCGGTACTGGCGACGCTCCCATTTGCTTGAATAAGACAACGGGTAAGAAGGAGATGACTATGAGCCTTTCGGGTGGCGTTGAGGCAGGTTATGTTTGCAACGACGATGCAGGCAATCTGCTCATTTCCAACCACACCGATGCAACTTTCTGCATCTGGAAGACCAATGATGCGACAGTTGCTCCCGAGCTCCTGCTCACCTATGACAACCAGACAGGCTATCCTCTCGGTGGTACGGTTAAGGTGCAGGGCGATATCAATGGCGATGCTCTCATCGTTGCTCCTTTGGAGGGTACCAAAGTTGGCGGTTGGGTAAATAGCTTTGTCTATTGGACAATTACTGATGGTGTTGTGGGCGAAGGCGTATTGCAAGAGGTTTCGGGCTTCCGTCCTTCGGGTGGCGATTGGGCAATAGGTCGTTGGTACTCACTCACCGAGTCGGCTTTGGCATTCACTCCTCTGGGTACGAGGATTGAGGATGGTATGCTGCTCACATCCTATGATGAGAATGTGCTCTGGTATATGGACGGCACAACTTTCACTTGCTCGAAACTTTTGGATGCCTACACAACCTTCTCCAATGCCCCCATCAACCGTTCGCTCAGCGCTAAGCATTTCAATAATGCTCGCTATGTAGCATTGCTCGCTGTGGGTGCTTGGCCTGCTTGGGCTGTGAATACCTACATCTACCTCTACGATATGACCTCTCTGGCAGGTATGAGTGGTACCATTGAGAATACTACTGCTCTGATGCTCGCCCAAGAGCCCACATCGTTCTATGAGCAGGGTGGTGGCACAGGTGGTAATATCGCACCTGTGGGCGATGTTATCCTCGTACCTTCATCGGATGGCTACTATATGTCGCTCTATGCTATCGGTAACAACGACCGTGTGGTTGTGGGTTATCAGGTAGATTGTATCGACCACGAGGATTCGGAAGAGTAGTGATTTTTAGACGAAACCAATATGAAAAAAGTTAATAAAATTGTGATGCTTCTTGTTGCGGGAGTGGTTGCCTTTGCAGCCTACTCCTGCACCGAGGAGGAGCCCTATGTGCCCGAATGGGAGTGGGGTGAGGGCAATCCCAATGAGGGAGAGAACCCCGACGATGGGGGAGAAACGCCCGATGATGGCGAAACCCCAGAGGAACCACCTGTTGTGGAGCCCGCAAACCTCAAACCACGCTATCTGTGGATTGATGCGGCTGCAAACTTCCCCGACTATGCCAACAATAAAGAGCAGATTGCAACCGACTTGAAGAAGGTGGCAGATACTGGCTTTACGGATATTGTTGTCGATGTGCGACCCACTATGGGTGATGTGCTCTTTGAGACAGATGTGTTGCCAATGATTACCAAGCTCGACTATTGGAGCAATGCTGGCTATAAGTACTTCTATCGCACCGAGACTTGGGATTACCTGCAAGCCTTCATTGATGCAGGTCACCAGGTCGGTTTGCGTGTGCACGCAGGTGTGAATACTATGGTGGGAGGCAAACTCTACCCCTACGGCTTGGGTCAGGATGGTATGGTCTTCCGTGATGATAGCCACAGGGATTGGGTGTCGGTGCTCAACATCGAAGGTGGGCTTACCAATATGATGGACATCGACGACGATGCCTATTCGACCAAATTCCTCAATCCTGCACACCCCGAGGTCGTGGAGTTCCTCTTGGATATGCTCGGCGACTTGGCTGCATACGAGGAGTTGGATGGTATCTTCCTCGATCGTTGTCGCTACGACTGCTTGGCTGCGGATTTCTCGGATGTTAGTCGCACCGCTTTTGAGAGCTACATCGGCAAGACGGTGGAGAACTGGCCCAACGATATTATGGTGCCGGGTCAGGCTATCTCCTATCCCTCGACTTTGCAGAAGCAGTGGCTCGAATTTCGTGCAAAGACCATCCACGATTTTGTGGAGAAAGCAGAGAAGAAGATTCACAGTGTAAATCCCGACATTCAGTTTGGTGCCTATGTTGGTGGCTGGTATTCGAGCTACTATGATGTGGGTGTGAACTGGGCGTCGCCCGACTTTGCAACCAGCAGTAGCTATCCTTGGGCTTCTGTGGATTATAAGAACTATGGCTATGCCGACCACCTCGACTTTCTGCTTGTGGGTGCCTATGCTTCGGCTACGAGCATCTATGGTCAGAGCGAGTGGAGTGTGCAGGGCTTCTGTAAGGTGGCAGATAGGGTGCTGATGGATGCTTGTCCCTTTGCGGGCGGTCCCGATGTTGGCAACTGGAATACCAATGGTCTTTCGGGTGCAGACCTGAAAAAGGCTGTGACCAGCACTGTGGATGCAGCAATCAACTCGGGCGATGGCTACTTCTGCTTCGATTTGATTCACATCAAGATGTATAACTACTGGTCGGCACTCAAAAAGGGTATCGATGCCTACATTGAGGCAAACAAATAATAAACATACCTCCTCTTATGAAACAGTTGAAAAGAGTTCTGAGGCTCACTTTTGCGCTGCTTGCAGGGTCACTCTCGGTGGCTTTGGCAGGCGAGGTAAGTGGTTCGGTGCGCAGTGTGGATGGTAGTGGTGTCGGTGGCGTAGTTGTTACCGATGGCTACAATTTCGCCCAGACAGATGCGCAGGGGTGCTTTACTATTGAGGTCGATAGGCGAGCTCGCCAAATCTACATTTCGACCCCCTCGGGCTATTTGGTGGAGAATAAGGGTAGCCGACCCCAGTTCTTCCTGCCCATCGAGGAGAGTACGAAGAGCTACGACTTTACCCTTACGCCCAACCCCCTGAACGATGAACGACACACATTCTTTGCCACGGCAGATGTGCAGGCAACCTCGAAGGATGATTTGGCACGCTATGCCACCATCGCAGAGGATATGCGACAACTCTCGGAGAGCTTGGGTGTGGATACTTTCAGTGTGGATTGTGGCGACATTGTGGGTGACTCTCCTTGGCTCTACCCCCTCTATTTGGAGGTGGCTGATAAGGCGGGCATCCCGTGTGGCGCATACTCGGCAACCACGATATGAACTACTACGGCAAGTGCTTTGAAACATCCTACCAGACCTTCGAGAAAACCTTTGCCCCCAACTACTACTCAATGAATAGGGGCAAGGCTCACTACATCTTCCTGAACAATAATTTCTACATCGGCAGGGAGTATTTCTATATGGGATACTACACCGAGGCGCTATTGGAGTGGTTGGAGCGAGATTTGAGCTATGTGCCTAAGGATAGAGTGATTTTCATCGTTCAGCACATCCCCGCACGCTTGTCGCCCAAACAGCTCCCCTTTGAGTATAATGGCTATGTTATTGCCGAGCAGACAACCAATGCAACGGCACTCTTCGATTTGTTGAAGGAGTATAAGAAGAGCCACATTATCTCGGGACATATGCACTTCAATCTGAATATTGAGCACGCTGAGGGTCCTATGGAACACAACACGGGTGCCGTGTGTGGCACTTGGTGGAGAGGCGATGTCTGCTTGGATGGTACCCCTATGGGCTATGGTGTCTATGAGGTTGATGGCGACAAAGTTAGTTGGTACTACAAATCCTCTGGCTACGACAAGAACTACCAGATGCGTGCCTACAAGGCGGGCAGTAAGGCAGACCAACCATCGGCTGTGGTGGCTAATGTATGGAACTGGGATAGCCAGTGGCGAGTGGAGCTCTATGAGGATGGTGTGAAGACGGCAGATATGACCCGTTTTGAGGGCTACGATAGGGCTGCATACGAACTCTGTGCCGATAAGGAGAGGGTGGTCTATGCGTGGATTTCGCCCATTGTGACTCCCCACCTCTTCTGTGCTGAGCCCCGAAACCCCAATGCCAATATCGAGGTAAGGGCAACCGACCGCTTCGGTCGCACCTTTGTTGCCTCGTTGGAGTAGTAGAAGCGAACGCAAAATAAACAGATGCGCCTATGAAACCTGCAAGTCAGCGTGCCTATGCACTCGATGCCCTGAGGGGTTATGCCATCATTACGATGGTGCTCTCGGCTACGGTGGTGGCGGGAATACTCCCCGAGTGGATGTATCACGCCCAGACACCACCCCCAACCCACGCCTATATGCCCGAAATTTCGGGTCTTACTTGGGTGGATTTGGTCTTCCCATTCTTCCTGTTTGCTATGGGTGCGGCTCTGCCGTTTTCCATTGGCTCACGCTTGGAGCGTGGCGATAGGTGGTGGAGAGTGGCTTTGGATGTGGTCTTGCGCTGGCTTCAACTCGCATTTTTCGCCATCTTCATCCAACACTTCTACCCCTATGTACTCTCCGCACCTCAGGATTTGCGCAGTTGGGCATTGGCAATGGGGGCGTTTGCGCTCCTCTTCCCGATGTTTATGCGCTTCGAGAAGGTGCCACAGTGGGGTAGGGTGCTGATAAAAGTTGCAGCCTATGCGGTGGCGGTTGTGATGTTGCTCACGACCTCTTACGCTTCGGGGCGCACTTTTTCGCCCGATTTTAGCAATATTATTATCCTTATTCTCTCCAATGTGGCGCTCTTTGCTGGCATTGTCTATATGGCAACCTCGGCAAAGTGTCTGCACGGCAAGGGTCGATGGGTGCGTATGGTGCTCATCGCTCTGCTTGCACTCTTGGTGCTCGGTGCCGATAGGGAGTCGAGCTGTGCGAGCGATATTATGCACTATTCGCCCGTGTGGTGGTTGCTGAGGTTTGACTATCTGCGCTACTTGCTCATCCTGCTCCCCGCAATGGAGGCTGGCGAGATGTTGCGAGAGTCGATGAGGGCGTCGGATGTGACCGAACGCCAAACGAAGAACGATAGATGGGCTGTGGTGTTGGCAGTGGCGGGCGTGGCGCTTGTAGTGGCGACGCTTGGCACGGTGCAAAATCACCTGATTGCACTCTGGGCAGTCATTGCGGTTGCTATGCTCCTTGTTATGGGTGTGGCTTCGAGGAGGATTAGTGGCTCGAAGGGCGCTCTCTGGCGTGGCTTGACGCTACTTGCTGCCGTGCTGATAGTGTTGGGTATTGCTACTGAGCCCTTGCAAGGGGGCATCAAAAAAGACCCTGCAACGCTTGGCTACCTCTTTACTACGGCAGGATTGGCTGTGGCAGCTCTTGTGGCGCTGAGCGTTGTTGTGGATTATTTTGGCTGTCGCAAGGCTACGGCTTTCTTGTGGCAGAGTGGTCAGAACCCTATGGTGGCTTATGTGGCGTGTGACTTGGTAGTCTATCCCCTGCTGAACGCAACGGGGGCAGTTGCTATACTCTATCCCTTCTATGCCTCGCCTCTGCTGGGCGTACTGCACGGCGTGATACTAACGACCTTGACGGTCTTGATAACAATGCTGACTACCCGCAAAAAGTGGTTTTGGCGAACATAAAGATAAAAAAGAGAGGGAATTTCAAGCGTTTGAAATTCCCTCTCTTTTTGTGTGTTGCTCAGCTATTGGATAGATAGTTCATCGATGAATAGGAATCCTTGTGCGCCAGGGAAATATGCGTGCCAAGCAGGAATGCTGTGCTCGCAGGCAATCTCCACCTTCACATAGCGAGCCTCGGTGGGGGTATATTCTACGATGTGGTGATAGAGTCCGTGGTCGTCTTCGAGGGTCATAGGCTCATACTCTTCGTTTGCTACGAGTGCCCACTCCGTGTTGTCGTTTGAGAGCCATATCTTCACGCCACGAGCATCCATACAACCATCATCCTTATTTACGCACACATTGAATTTCAGTGCACTTGTCTGCTTGGGCTCCATAAGGTCGATGATTGCCACACAGGGGGTGTCGTAGAAACCGAGCCAACGACCTGTGCGGTAGTTTTTGTTGCCAACCATACCATCCACAAGTACGGGCGCACCACCAAATGTGTAGTTTGCTGCGGGTTGTGTGAGCAGGGTCGTGGGGCAGAGAGTTGATTGGGAGAATGTAACCTCCACCTCCATAGGCTGACTCATACGGTTATGGCGCAGTGCGGAGGCACGCAAGGTTGCCGAGTGGTCTATCACGACTCCTTCGGAGGTGTAGAGTGGCGATTTTGCGGTGGGCTTGGTGCCATCGAGGGTGTAGTGTATGGGTGCGCCATCGAGGGTTGAGAGCGTTGCGGTGAGCGCTCGCCCACGCTTGGCGGGTTTGAGCTCTGCTACGACATCCAAGACATAGGGCGCATAGTTGTAGTCCAACGCTCTGTATCGGTCGAGCATAGGTTGGAGGCGTTCGAGGAAACGCTCATAGTCTTTCTGCTGTGGGTTGCTCCACTGCACCTCTGCGAGTGCCGACATACGGGGCAGTGCCATATGCTCGATGTGGTCGGCTGTGGGGATGTACTCTGTCCAGATGTTGGCTTGCACGCCGATTATGTAATCACGATTTTCGGCAGGCACATTTGCCACTGGGTCGTAGGCATAGACATTCTCTATTGGGTTGTAGCCGCCGATTGCGAAGGGCTCCCTATCTACCTCTTTTGTCTGGTAGTAGTCGAAGTAGAGGATGTTGTTGGGCACCATAATGGAGCGTACATTGCGTTTGGCGGCTTTGATGCCACCCGCCTCGCCTCGCCAAGACATCACAATCATATTGCTACCGATATTGTCGCCATCGAGAATTTCATCCCACCCGATTACGGTCTTACCATAGGAAGCTAAGTGGTCGCTCATCTGGCGCATAAACCATCCTTGAAGAGCCTCTTCGGGCGACTTGGCGGTGGTGTTGTGCAGATGCTCTGCTTCGATGCGAGCCTGACACTTGGGGCACGCCTCCCAGCGCACTTTGGGGCATTCGTCACCACCGATGTGGATGTATTCACAGGGGAAAATATCCACAATCTCATCGAGCACATCCTTGCAGAACTCTACGGCTTTGTCGTTGCCGGCGCAGAGCAAGTCCTCCGACACTCCCCAGATTGTCCAGACATCATAAGGTCCTCCCGTGCAACCCAATTCGGGATAGGCTGCCAAGACGGCTACCATATGACCCGGCATATCAATCTCGGGGATGATTTCGATGTGACGCTCACGAGCATATTCCACAACCTCACGCAACTCTTTTTGTGTGTAGTACATACCTTTACCATAGGGTTTGCCGTCCCACGCACCGCTGTTGCGACCGATGACGGTCTCTTTGCGAGTGGTGCTTATGGTCGTCAGGAGGGGGTATTTCTCGATTTCTACCCTCCAACCCTGATCATCCACGAGGTGCCAGTGGAACTTGTTGATGTTGTGGAGAGCCAGAAGGTCGATGTATTTCTTGATAAACTCCACATTTTGAAAGTGTCGTGCCACATCGAGATGCATACCTCGGTAGCCAAATCGTGGATAGTCCGCAATCTTCACTGCGGGTAGTTCTATGGAGTCGAAGTCGCCAACGGGCAGGGCTTTTCGCAGGGTCTGAATACCATAGAAAAGACCATCCGAGGAGTTGCCGACAATTCTCACAGCGCAACTATCCACACCGATTGTGTAACCCTCGGGATTGGCGAGAGGATCACTGACAATGCTGAGGAGGATGGCGGAGGAAAGAGCCTGCTCCTCGGTGGAGATTGGCGTGGGGTTGCCGATGCGGATATCGGTTGCCTCGGTTATGTAGTCGGCAAGGAATTCTGCATCACGAGCCGAGACCTCCGAGGAGTAGAGAATTTGTGTGCTTCTGCTCAGCACGAAGGGTGCGTGATTGTCGAGGAGCACCACCTCTTGTGGCTGCGGGATTACATCGTAGTTGCTGACCGTTGCCGATTGGTGGGGTTGGCAACCGACCATAAATAGTGTCGCTATGGCGGCTAATAGTACCCTGAGAGTTGTGGGCTGTTTCATAGTTCTATAAGGTTGAAAGGTTGATGTTTGTCTAATATCCTACAAAGATACGAAAAGTGGCAGGAAAAAGAAAAAACTCCCCCATAAAAAGCCCCCCTAAAAGGGGTGGGGTTGATAAATTACCAAAATTATACTATCTTTGCCTAACTAACAATGCTAAACTAAATCTTAATTGTAATGACAAAAATGTTGTTTATCGGTGGTATTGGCGCAGGCGAAATCATCATCATTGCGCTGGTTATATTGCTTCTCTTTGGTGGCAAGAAGATTCCCGAACTGATGCGTGGCTTGGGTAAGGGCGTACGCTCCTTCAAGGAGGGTATGAAAGAGACCAATGAGGAGATTCGGAAGGTCAAGGAGGATATCGAGAAGGAGAACTAATCGTTGCGAGGGTGGGGAGTCCCGCCGTAGGGTACTATGTCCGACGAGGCGAAGAGTTTTTGGGCGCATCTCGAAGACTTAAAGGGTTATGTATTGCGCATTGTGGCTGTCGTGGTGGTCTTCACTGCGGTGGCCTTTGGCTTTAAGGAGTGGCTCTTTGATGCTGTTTTGGCTCCCTCGAAGGTCGATTTTGTGACCTATAAACTCATTGAGCGCCTGCACCTTGTGGCTCTGCCTGAGGGTGGTGGCGGTTTCGTTAGGCTCATAAATACGGGTCTTGCTGCGCAATTTGTCACACACCTTAAAGTGTCGCTCTATGTGGGCGCCCTTTTTGCTCTGCCCTATGTTATCTATTCGCTTTTTTGCTTCATCTCTCCCGCACTCTATGACCACGAGCGACGCCATACACGACGCTATGTTGTGGGCGGATATGTGATGTTCCTGCTGGGCTGTGTGCTCAACTATTTTGTCATCTTTCCCTTTACTTTCAACTTTCTTGCAAACTACCAAGTGAGCGCCTCGGTGCCCAATATGATTTCGCTCGAATCATACACTTCGACCCTCTTGGGTATGACTCTCGTTATGGGTTTGCTGTTTGAGATTCCTGTGGTGTGTGCTCTGCTTGCAAGGCTCGGAGTGCTCCACTATAAGGTGATGATTTCTTGCCGTCGCTATGCCATTGTTGTGGCGCTTGTTGTTGCGGCTGTTATCACTCCAACGGGCGACCCATTCACCCTTATGCTGGTTGGAGTGCCTATCTGGATGCTCTATGAGTTGGGAGCACTCGTGACCAGAAGTGTTGAAAAATCTCGCAATAAATAAAATGGTTTATTAAATAAGCCTCATTTTGGGTGTTGAGTGTCAAAATGCTTTTAATAATTATATGGGGTATTTCTTGCGCCTATGTTATTGATTGTTAGTGGTATAATGCATTGAAATGAAAATAATATAATAAAAGTGGTATTTTTAATCTATTTAATTTTGTTTTGACTTTTAGGATTTTTAATTTTGAAATGAAATCGGATGTGGGTATGCTCCGTAATTGGGCATACCACTATGTAATAAAGAGAACAAACAAAACAAATTCATTTACTAACTAAAAACATCTATTACTATGAAAAAATTTCTTGCACTTTTCACAGTAGCGGCTATGCTTTTCGCTTGCGAGGAGCCTGTACCCGAGACCACTTTGTCGCTCGACAACGCTGCTGATGCAACTTTGAACCTCTCGACCGACGCTGTGTCGAAGGTTGTTACTTTCTCGACCTACGCAGCTTGGACTGCTGCTGCCGATGTTGAGTGGATTACCGTAACTCCCGCAGAGGGCGTTGCAGGTACTGCACTTGAACTCACTATCGCTGTTGCAGAGAATGAGGCTTATGAGGGTCGTGCTGGTAAAGTTACCATCACCGCAGCAGAGAAATCTGTTGAGATTGCAGTTGCTCAGGGTCAGGTTGACGAGATGAATGTTGGCGACTTGGAGGTATTGTATGTTAACTATGCAGGTGGCGAGGTTGAGCTTCCCGTAAACCACAACATCGCCTACACCGTTACTTCGGACGCTGATTGGGCTGTTGTAGGTGGCACTCGTGCTATGGCTACTACCAAAACTATTATCAATGTTGCTATGAATACCACTGGTGCAGAGCGTACTGCTACCCTCCTCATTGAGGCTGATGGTTTCGAGGAAGAGGTATATTTGACTCAGAGTGGCAAAGCATTCTCGACCACTATGATTGATGTGTTTGGTGCTCAGCTCAACGCAACTTCTTTCACAAGTGGTGGTGCTTCGGGTGCTGCTATGGTTTCGATTGCTGTATTGGGTGACAAAATTGTTGTTTGCTCCGGTAATGGTGAGGCTCCCAAACTTTTGAACAAAACTACTGGTGAGGTTGTAGGTACTCTCAACACTGGTGACTTCGTTCCTTACTATGTTGAGAACGACGACGCTGGCAACCTCGTTATGTGTAACCGTAACTACCTCGTAGATGGCGCTTGGACTGTTCCTTTCGCTGTTTACTATATGACTTCGGAGACCGCTACTCCCGTTAAGTTGATTGAGGGTGCTAAATATGGTGCTATCGGTGCTGCATTTGATGTTCGTGGTGATGTTACCGGCAACGCACTCTTGCTTGCTGCTCACGAGGGTCTGCCCGGCATTTCGATGGGTAACTCTGTTGAGGTTTGGACAATTACCGACGGTGTAGCTGGCGAGAGCGCTTGGAATACTGTTACTGGTATGACTCCTCTCTGGGGGGAAGAGGCTTGGAACTGCACTCCTCACAACTTCCCCGCATTTGCACTTCTTGGCGATACTATCGAGGCTGGTGCACTCTATGGCTTCTACGATAACAACAACCTCCACCTTATGGATGGTACTTACGCTTCGACCGTAGTTGTTCCCGCAATGTACGACTGGCAGCGTTCGCTCGCAGCTATCGATGTACACAATGTAAACGGTGCTCCCGTTGCTGTTATCACCGGTGGTGACCTCGGTCCTTCATACGGTTCAAACACTACCATCTATGTTCTCGATGTAGCAACCCAGACTGCTGTTGCAACTCTCTCAACCTTCAACCAGGCAACTGATTGGGTACTCGACGAGGTTACCGCTTGGTACACTTGGTGGGATGCAGGTAATGCTACTGCTGATGTTTGCTTCGAGACTATCGAGGGTGGTATCGTTCTCTACTACATCGACAACAACCACAACTCGATCGAGGGCTTGGTAGTTGCTATGTAATTCATCGGTCGGAGAGATATTCTGACTTGTAGAATAAGAAAATGAAGACGGGCAGGGCAGGTTGCTGTCCTGCCCTCTTCTTTTTGTCAACCGACGCCCAAATAATTAAGGGCTTTAAGGTCATTAAGGTCATTAAGGGCTCTAAGGGCTTTAAGGAAAAAATAACTCTCAACTTTCAACTAAAATGAAGCGTCTATATACAATAGTGGCGACTATGTGTCTTTGTGTGTCGCTCGTGGTGGCGTGTGGTCCCACACCCGACCCACAGCCCGACCCAAACAAACCCGAAACTGAAAATCCCGAGCCCGAGCCCAAACCTGAGCCCGAGCCCGAATTTGAGCCACAACCTACGGGGCGCAATGTGCTCACAAAACTCGATGGTTACCCCGAGGGTGTGAGGGTCTATAACTTCAAGAACTACTACGAGGATGGTACCGATGAGTTCTGCATCGGCTACTACGCCTTTGTGGACACAAAGAAGAACCCAAAACTGAAATTCAACGCTGTCTATGTGGAGCAGGATGCTACTCCCTCCAACATCTTCGCATCGTTTGAGGGTGGCAAGCCCATCTTGGCGACCAATGGCGGTTATTTCTGGGATGGCGAGTCGCTCTCGTTGCTCATCTCGGGTGGTGAGGTAAAGAGTATCGCTGCGCAGTACACCTACCCCTCCTACGAGGGTAGTGCATACACCGCTTGCCCCATCAGGGCGGCATTTGGCGTACACGCCGATGGTCGTTTGGAGGCTACTTGGGTCTATTGCTGTCCCGACGATGACAACCGACCATACTCCTTCTCCTCTCCCAAAGGCAACAATGAGAAGGTGGGCGTCTTTACAAGTGCGCCCCACAAGTCGTCGGATGGCACTCTTTGGACTCCCGAGGAGGCAATTGGTGGCGGTCCTATGTTGCTCAAAGATGGTAAGAATGTGGCAGAGGCGAACTATTGGAAAGAGGTGCTCCATAGTGGTGGCACCGCTGCGCTCTCCTATCAGCCCCGCACCGCTGTGGGCTACACCGAGGATGGCAAAATTGTCCTCTTCGTGTGCGACGGCAGGGGTGTGAATGACAGTTGGGGTTATACGCTCCCCGAGGTGGCAGACCTCCTGAAAGGGCTTGGCGTGGTGTGGGCTATAAACCTCGATGGTGGCGGCTCCTCGACAATCGTCGGCAAGGATGGTACGGTGCTCAACAACCCCTCGGATGGCTCACAGCGTCGTGTGCCTACGGCTATCGTTATTTCCGAGCAGTAAACAAAACGAATGAGAAAAAACAGACGAATGAAAAAATTATTATACCTACTTGTAGCAGTAACCCTCTTCGTGGGGTGTCAGTGTAACAAAGAGCCACAAAAGAGGCTCTATATGTGGCTCGATTGTGAGGCTAACTTTGAGCGCCTATCGACGCCCGACAGTATCGACTACTATATGGCTCGCATCAAGGAGTTGGGCTTTACGGATGTGGTTGCGGATGTGAAAAGCATTATGGGCGAGGTGCTCTATAAGAGTGACATCGCACCCTATATGGGCGAGTGGCAGGGCACAGTGCGCAGCGAGGAGTATGATATGCTCGCAGAGGTGGAGGCTGCCTGCCGTAAGTATGACTTGGGATGCTATGCGTCGCTGAACATCTTTTGCGGAGGTCACAACTTCATCAAGCGTGGCATCATCTACGATGAGCACCCCGAGTGGCAGAGCATCGGTTGGTGGCGCAATAAACTTGTGCCCGTAAATCAGATGCGCTTCAACTACAACGGTATGGTCAATCCCGCAAATCCCGAAGTGAGGGAGTATCAACTCGCCATCTTGGAGGAGTTCGCTCGTAAGTATCCCACCATCGACGGTATTATCTTCGATCGTGTGCGCTACGACGACATCTGGGCAGATTTTAGTCCCCTTTCGCTTGCCGACTTTGCAGAGTATGCAGGGCTCGATGAGGCGCCACAGCCCGAGGAGATTATGACTTGGTATAAGAATAGCGAGGGTAAGTGGAAACACCGTCCCGAGAAGCACTTTAAGATGTGGATGGAGTATCGTGCAAATGTAATCAAAAGCTTCGTTGTGGAGGCTCACGAGCGCATCAAAGCAATCAATCCAGACCTCATCTTGGGCGACTATACGGGTGCTTGGTATCCAACATACTACTATGTGGGTGTGAACTGGGCAAGTGAGAAGTACAACCCCGCAGAGGAGTTTGAGTGGGCGTCGGAGAACTACTACAAGAGTGGCTATGCCGACCTGCTGGATGTCTATATGACGGGACTCTACTATACCCCCGTTACGAAATTAGAGGTGGATACCCACTTCCCCGATATCGGTCAGCGTATGGAGGCAGGTATGGATGCCGAGGCGAGGAACTACTGGTACTGCGTAGAGGGCGCTGCGGAACTCGCACAGAAGATTACTTGTGGCGTGGTGCCCGTCGTTGGCTCAATCTATGTGGAGCAGTATATGAACGACGAGGAGCGCTTTGGAAGAGCCGTTACGCAGGCAATCAATAGTTGCTCGGGTGGTATGATGCTCTTCGACCTCTGTCACATCGTTTCCCACAACTGGTGGAACACCCTCCAACTTGCAATCGAGCGTGCCGAGTAGGTGTGCTACATTGTTGGGAGAAAAAATAAGGAGTGCAAATCTGCACTCCTTATTTTTTTGTCTGTGTTGGCTCGGGAGTCCTACTCCATTGGGGCGATGAATACCTCCACCTCGGTGTCGGAGAGGAGAGAGGGGATTTGAGCAATCTCCTCGGCGGGGGTGCCGATGGTGTGGAAGGGGTAGAATACCTTTGGCTTGATTGTTCGAGCCGCCTCGATAGCCATCCCTACTGTCATTGTGTAGGGAAGATTGACGGGCAGGAAGAGGTAGTCAATATCGCTCACGGTAAGCATCTCGGGTGTGAGTTCCGTGTCGCCACCGACATAGATGCGACGCCCGGCAAGTTCCACAATGTAGCCATTGTCGCCACGCTCTCGTGGGTGGTATTGCGTGCGCTCTACATTGTAGGCAGGCACAGCCTCTACCGAGAGCCACGAGCATACAAATGTGCGATTTGTTGCGCCCAACACCTCTGCGCCCTCAATCTCTGCACCCACCACGCTGTTGGTTATGATTATGGTGTCGCTCTTGCGCAATTTCTCCACCGCCGCCATATCAAAATGGTCGTCGTGGTGGTGTGTGATGAGGATGGCATCCGCCTTGGGGAGTGCATCGAAGTCTGCCTCCGAGGTGCAGGGGTCGAAATAGATGTGCTTGCCGTCCCACTCTGCACCAATGGTTGCGTGTCCAAACAGTGCGAAGATAATGTCGCCTCTATTGTCGCCCAACCTTCTGTCTTGTACAAAGTTGCGTTCCATAGTTAATCCTTTTTTTTGTTTGTCGGGGGCATCTCAAAATAGTCGCAATGGATGACGACTATTTGAGATATTTGTTGAGCCAACCGAAGAACTCCCTATTCCAAACGAGCGAGTTTTGGGGCTTGAATACTTGGTGTGCCTCGTTCTCAAAGGCTACGAGTTTTGCAGGTACACCCTGCAATTTTGCTGCCGTGAATGCCTCCAAACTCTGTGTGAAGGGGATGCGGAAGTCCTGCTCGCCAGTGAAGATGAGGATGGGGGTGTCCCACTTAGCAACAGCCTTGTGTGGCGAGTTGCGATAGCTGCGCTGCGCTGTGCGGTTGCGCTTATCCCAGTATGCGCCGCCGTAGTCGTTGTTCACAAACCACATCTCCTCGGTGTGACCATACATACTCTCAAAGTTGAAGATACCACAGTGGGAGATGAGGGCTTTGAAGCGACCCTCGTGATGACCTGCCAAGTAATATACGGAGTAGCCACCATAACTTGCGCCCACGGCACCGAGCCTCTCCTCGTCGCTCCAAGGCTCTGCCGATACGCTGTCGATAGCCGAGAGGTAATCACGGATGTTCTGTCCGCTGTAATCGCCCGAAATCTGGTCGAGCCACTCCTGACCAAACGAGGGCAGACCTCGGCGGTTGGGAGCTACGACGATGTAGCCCTCCGAAGCCATTAGCTGGAAGTTCCAGCGGTAGCTCCAAAATTGGCTTACGACACTCTGGGGACCGCCCTGACAGTAGAGGAGGGTGGGGTATTTCTTGCTCTCGTCGAAGTCGGGGGGTAGGATTACCCATACGAGCATCTGCTTGCCGTCGGTGGTCTTTACCCAGCGCTTCTCACACTTACCCATAGGGATGTTGTCGTAGATTTGCTGGTTGATGAAGGTCATCTGTGTGAGTGTGCCATCGGCACCTACCGAGTAGAGTTCGGGAGCCTTCATAATTGTATTCATATGAGCAACAATCTTATCCTCCACTTTCGAGAAAGTGTTGATGTCGTGGTCGCCCGAAGTGAGTACCTCTACCTCACCACCGAGTGTCACACGGCAGATTTGGTGGGTTGCCTGCATAGGTGCAATGAAGTAGAGAGTGTTGTTGCCCTCCCATACAACATTGGAGGCGTTGTAGTCGAATTGTGCTGTCACATCGTTCATTGTGCCGTGCTCCGAGTTCCATACAAAGAGGCGCTCTTTGTCGCTCTCGTTGCCTGCACGACGCATACTGCGGAAGGCAATCATCCTATCATCGGGACTCCACACGGGGTATTTGTCATAACCGGGCATCTCGCCCCACTCCTTGCAGATGTTGCGGGTTGTCTTGGTTGCTACATCATAGATGAAGATGTCCGAGTCGGTCGAAACGGCATACTCGGCACCAGTGAGACGCTTGCAAGTATAGGCAAGAGCAGTTCCTGCGTTGTTCCACGCAATCTCCTCGCTGTCGAAGTAGGGTGCAAGGGGCGCATCCCACGGCTCACCCTCCATAATGTCCTCGCCATCTTTGATGACTTCGCCCGTGAGTTTTGCTACGAAGATGTGGGAGTAGTCGCCCTCATCCCAGTAGTCCCAGTGGCGCACCATCAGGTCGTCATAGATGCGAGCCTTCGACTTGTCGGCATCGGCATAAACATCCGAGCCCTTAATATCAACGATATGCACCTTCTTTGTGTAGTACATAATATCCTCGCTGGGTGCGATGCCGAAGCTCTCCAAACCCTCGATATCGGTAATCTGCACCTTGTCGTGACCGTTTGTGCGAATCTTCCACACCTGACCGCCATCCATATAATATATATAGCGACCGTCGCTACTCCACGCAGGTGACGAGCCACTCTCTACGAGGCGCACGATAGGCTTGGTATCGGTTGTTGGCATCAGGTAAATACCTGTTGTGCCCTTGTTCTCCGCCATATCGTAGTAGGTTACGGTGAAGAGCACAAGTTTGCCGTCGGGCGAGATTTTCTGACCACCTACACGACCCATTTTCCACATCACCTCGGGTGTGAATTTACCCTGAGAAATCTCCTCGGGTGTAAGGTTGTTTGTGAAATTCATAACTTCCGTTTTGGTGTTTTGGCAACCTACCATAAGGAGTGCCACAACTGCTGTTTTTAATAAATTTGCAAATTTCATATCAGGTTAGTAAAAATTTTTAATTATCGTTTTGTGTTTGGTCTGTTTTGTTCGGAGTGTTGTGTGTTGAATTATTGAAATAATTTAATAATTAACCTTGTATTTCAAAAATTCTTCAAAAACTTCCTTGATTGTCGAATAGCTACTTTCGACCGCCTGCCAGAGTCTGCGACCACATAGCCACTCTACGGCAGTGATACCCTCGTCCTCCTCGGGCATAAGTGCTGGCTCCTCGCCCTCGGCAAACATCAGAAACCACTCGGTCTGCTTGATTTCCCACCTGCCGTATGCGCAGTGGAAGTGGCGGGTGGTGCAGAGGGGGGCGACAATCTCCACCGACTGCAATCCGCACTCCTCCATAACCTCTCTTACGGCAGCCTCTTCGGCACTCTCGCCATCGTCGATGTGACCTTTGGGTAGGTCGCGCCAACCCTTGCGAGTCATAATGAGGATGTCGCCATTGCTATTCTCTACCACGCCACCCGCAGCTCTTACGATGGGCATCTGTTTGCAGAATTCCAGCAGAGCCTCCTCGCCATTCTCGGCAACGATGCAGAGCGAGTGGTTGTCGCCAATGGCGGCAATCAACTCTTCGGGTGTGGGTATCTCTCCGCCTCCGATGTGTAACATCGGGGCTGTTTTTACCCCCTCCTCGGAAGAGCTAACTGCCCTATAATCAGCCTCGGAGAGGAACTCGAAAAATTTATTTTCAAAAAATAGTCGCATAACTCTACAAAAATAACTAATTTTATGGCATAAATACAAATTTAAGAGATGGAAAAATACGAAAGCAAACAACAACAAATACGCCGTTCGGCAGAACAAATCTACACAGCCCTCGCCTCGTTCAACAACTTTACCCCTATGATTCAGGATAAAGTGGATGAATGGAGTGCTGAGGACGATCGCTGCTCGTTCAAGGTTAAGGGTATGACCGTGAAACTCTGTATGGTGGAGCGTGAGCCCTATAAACTTATCAAAATTCAGGGCGACGAACTCAATCCCGTAGATTTTACTTTTTGGCTCCAACTCAAAGAGGTTGCCCCCTACGATACTCGTATGCGCATTGTAGTTCACGCCGAGCTGAATATGATGATGCGTATGATGATTGGTAAAAAGTTGCAGGGAGCTGTCGATCAGATGGCAGAGGCAATCGCTAATGCTCTAAATTGAGAGTTGAAAATTAACCTAAAATAAAACTGAAAACTTATGTTAGAACAATTTGTAAACCGCCACATTGGACCTTCGGAGCAGGAGGTGGAGCAAATGCTCCAAGTGATTGGCGTGAAGAGTGTCGAGGAACTTCTCTCGCAGGTTATGCCCCAGAGTATTCGTCTGCGCAAACCACTTGCACTCGATGAGCCTATGACCGAGGTGCAGTTTGCGAGCCACATCCGTTCGCTCGCAGAGCGCAATCAGCCCTACTATCGTTCATTCATCGGTATGGGCTACTATCCCAACTCGATGCCTGCGGCTATCGTGCGCAATGTCTTCGAGAATCCTTCGTGGTACACATCCTACACCCCCTATCAGGCAGAGATTTCGCAGGGTAGGTTGGAGGCTCTTCTGAACTTCCAGACTATGATTACCTCGCTTACTGCTATGGAGATTGCCAACTGCTCGCTCTTGGATGAGGCGACAGCTGCTGCTGAGGCGATGCTGATGATGTATTCGCTCCGCAGCCGTGACCAGCAGAAGGCGGGTGCTAATGTCCTCTTTGTGGATAGCAATATTTACCCCCAGACCCTCGATGTGCTCCTCACTCGCAGTGAGCCTTTCGGTATAGAGATTGTGATTGATGACTACGCAACCTACGACTTTTCGGGCAGGGAGTTTGGCGCAATGGTGCAGTACCCTGCGGCAAATGGCGATGTTAGGGATTATGAACTCTTTGCACAAAAGGCACACGAGGCAGGCGTAAAGGTGTCGGCAGTGTGTGACCTGATGAGCCTTGTAGTGCTCAAAGCTCCCGCAGAGTGGGGTGCAGATATTGCTGTCGGTTCGTCGCAGAGGTTTGGTCTGCCTATGGGCTTTGGTGGTCCAAGTGCAGGCTTTATGGCAACGAAGGATGCCTACAAGCGCAATATGCCAGGTCGTATTATTGGTGTGTCGGTAGATCGCCTCGGTAACCGTGCGCTCCGTATGGCGCTTCAAACTCGTGAGCAACACATTAAGCGTGAGAAGGCTACCTCCAACATCTGTACCGCATCGGCACTTATGGCTTCAATGTCGGGCTTCTATGCAGTCTATAATGGTCCCGAGGGCTTGGCACGCATTGCATCGCATATCCACTCCCGCACCGTAGCACTTGCAGAGGCGCTGAAAGGCTTGGGCTTTAAGCTCGCCAATGAGGCATACTTCGATACTTTGGAGGTTGAGGCAGAGGCAGCTGTTGTGTCGGACATTGCGCTCTCTCGTGGCTACAACTTCTTCTATCCCGCAGAGGATAGGGTGCGCCTGAGTTTGGATGAGATTACCACCAATGAGGAGGTTTCGGAGGTTGTGGCTATTTTTGCAGAGGCTGTGGGTAAGAAGGAGCCCAAAGTGAAGATTGATGAGAACGCAAGCGTCATTCCCGCTTCGCTCCGTCGCCAGAGCGCAATCCTTACCGAGCCTGTGTTCCAGAAATACCACTCCGAAACGGAGCTTATGCGCTACATCAAGCGCCTCGAACATCGTGATATTTCGCTGGCGGATAGTATGATTTCGCTCGGCTCGTGTACGATGAAACTCAATCCCGCAGTAACTATGATGCCCCTCTCACTTGCGGGCTTCACAAATATGCACCCCTTTGCTCCCACAGAGCAGGCTGAGGGTTACTTGGCGCTGATTGCCGAACTCGAAAAAGACCTTGCAACCATCACAGGCTTTGCCGGTTGTACGCTCCAACCCAACTCGGGTGCTGCGGGTGAGTATGCGGGCTTGATGATTATCCGTGCTTACCACCAGAGCCGTTCGCAGGGCTACCGCAACATTATCCTCATTCCCTCTTCGGCACACGGCACCAACCCCGCATCGGCTGCTATGGCGGGTATGAAGATTGTAACCGTAGCGTGCGATGATAAGGGTAATATCGATGTTGAGGACTTGAAAGCAAAGGCGGAGCAGTATGAGGGTGAACTTGCGGGTCTTATGGTTACCTACCCCTCGACTCACGGTGTCTTTGAGAGTCGTATCAGGGAGATTGTCGATGCTGTTCACGAGCACGGTGGTCAGGTCTATATGGATGGTGCAAATATGAACGCACAGGTGGGTCTTACCAACCCAGGCTTCATCGGTGCCGATGTCTGCCACCTGAACCTCCACAAGACCTTCGCAATGCCTCACGGCGGTGGTGGTCCTGGTGTGGGTCCTGTGTGCGTTGCCGAGCACCTCGTAGAGTTCTTGCCTTCCCACTCGGTTGTTTCCACTGGTGGCGCAGATGGCATCACAGCCGTTTCGTCGTCGCCTTGGGGTAGTGCCCTGCTGTTGCCCATTACCTATGGCTACATCAAGATGCTTGGTGCCGAGGGGCTGCGCAAGGTTACTGAGGCTGCGATTGTCAATGCCAACTATATGTCGTGCCGCCTGAAAGAGAGCTATCGCACATTCTACTCGGGCGAGAGTGGCAGGGTTGGTCACGAGATGATTCTCGATCTGACCAACTTCCGCAAGGAGTATGGCGTTGAGGTGGGTGATGTTGCACATCGACTGATGGACTATGGCTTCCACGCACCAACCCTCTCGTTCCCCGTGCACGACACCTTGATGGTGGAGCCTACCGAGAGCGAGTCGAAGGAGGAGATGGATAAGTTCTGCGACGCACTCGTGAAGATTCTCCACGAGGCACAGAACTGCCCCCAGATTGTTATCAATGCACCATATACCGCTGCGGAGGTTGCTGGCGAGTGGGCACACGAATTCAGTCGTGAGGAGGCACTCTTCCCCCTCGAATGGGTGAGAATTCAAAAGTTCTTCCCCTATGTCACTAAGATTGATAATGGCTTTGGTGACAGGAATTTGGTTGCTGTAAATAAGGAATAATAGAAATTTACTCCTCAGAGGAACGACCTTCGAATAAAGAAGGTCGTTCTTTTTTTTTGGTTAATTTTCAATTCTCAACTTTCAACTTTCAACTTAAATAGGTATATTTGTCGGTTAAATTAGGCATAAACTATGCAGAAAAGAGTATATATGAGAAGGTTTTTGTTGATTCTTGTGGTGGCTATGGCAGCTATGAGCTCCTGCGTTGTCTTGGATGAGTATGCTCCCAAACAACGCAAGCAGATTGAGAACTACTTGAACAACAAAGAGTTGTCGTATGTAATCACGAGCGATAGTGCCTATGTACACTTGGCTGGCAATAAGTTCGGAC
The DNA here is from genome assembly GCA_017648105.1 of Tidjanibacter sp. Classification (GTDB taxonomy): domain Bacteria; phylum Bacteroidota; class Bacteroidia; order Bacteroidales; family Rikenellaceae; genus Tidjanibacter. Next base: position 4,219 of record JAGCJH010000039.1, on the reverse strand, counting down.
TCATTGAAGATGAGAGGGGTGGCGAGTTGGCAGGCTCTGCTGCAAATGGCGATGCTGTGACCTTCAATGTTGAGGCTTTCGAGTTCTCCTCCTCCCCATCGGGTACGCCTTATTACACCAATAAACGATATCTTGCTGAGGCAATCTCCACCGAATTGGACACCTCTTTTTGGAATTTCGACCCCTATGTGGTCACTTTGGGGCGTGGCGAGATACTAAATGCGCTCGATGAGGCGTTAGTAGGTAGCCTTGTGGGCGACTCAATAGCGGTCTTTTTGACCTCCTCGATTGCCTATGGAGCAACGGGTATGGGAGTAGTGCCCGCCAATACGGCAGTGATGATGGTGCTCACTGTTGAAGAACTGACAAAGAAAAAATAAAACAAGAGATATGAATTTTCAGAAAACTATAAAGATTGCCACTTGGGCATTGGTCGCTTTTGTAGCGCTTGCCGTAGGTTGTGCATCGCCTTCTTCCACCGACTTCGATGAACTCGAAAATCAGTCGTTGGAGGCGTGGATGGATAAGAACAATAAGGGTTGGAGAGAGGATCCCAACTGGAAACGCACCAATAGCGGTGTCTATATCTACACAATGCGCCCCTCGACGCTCGAAGGCGAGGCAGACACGCTTGTGAAGGGTGGTAACTGGGTGAGGATTAACTACACAGGTAAGACCCTCGATGGTAACATCTTCTACACCCGCAATGCGGAGGTGGCGAAGATTCAGGGCACCTATTCACGCCGTACTCACTATGTGAACGACTTTGTCTATCTCTATGAGGATAACTCCTCGCTTGCAAAGGGTATGTATGAGGCGCTCACGAATATGAAGGTGGGCGAGATGACACAGGTGGTTATGCCCTCTGCGATGTACAACGGCTCGTCGGGTTATAGTGCAACAAATGTGGGCTACAACGGTCAGTGGGGTGTCGATGGCAACAAACCCGTCATCATCGACTCGCTCGAAATCGTAGAGGTGTCGGAAGACCCCATCGTGCTCGAAAATAAAGAGGTGAACATCTATGCAGTGGAGCGCTGGAAGATGGCAGAAAAGGACTCGCTCGCAAAGGGTTTGTATGTCCAGCTCGTGACCCCATTCCCAATGAAGCGTGACTCGGTAATCACGGCGGAGAAAACCGACTCGGTACTCACTTGCTACTATAAGGGCTACTTCCTTGATGGTTTTGTGTTCGATAGCAACATCGACTCGGTGCAGATGAATGCTTGGGGCGAGATTGTAAACGAAGGACCTATGAAGTGGGATATGAGCCAGACGCAGATGATTGAGGGCTTCAAGAAGGCGTGCTGTCAGGCTTGCTATGGCGACCACATTCGTGCAGTCTTCACTTCGGCATACGGCTATGGTATCTCGGGTAGTGCTGCGAAGGCAACAACTGAGTCCTCGTCGGATTCGTCGAGCGATTTGACAGACTACTACAACTATCTGAACTATTATAGCTATATGAATAGTATGTATGGTGGTTATGGTGGCTATGGCAGTTACTACAATAACTATTATAGCAACTACTACAACCCCTATGCTTCGGCATACTACAATAGTGGTTCATCCTCATCGAGCAGTTCGGTGGAGGACGAGGAAGAGGATGCAAAGGTTATCATCACAACGGAAATCCTCCCCTTTACACCCCTTGTTTTCGAGATTTGGGTGTGTGACAACGACGGTACTTCCAACGACTTTGAACACAACGATTTGTAGAGGATTGGGAATATGAAAAAATAGGAGTGCTGGAAAAGCACTCCTATTTTTTGTGTGTATATGTGTTAGAAATTCTTGCCGAAACTCATATAGATACCACCAATGGGGTTGTGGTTGGTGCCACTCGCAAGAATTGAGAGGGGACCCAATGAGGTGTTGTAGGTATATTTCATTCCGAAGCCTACGAGCGTGTCGTGGAAGAGGAACATACGCAGGAAGTTGTCGTTTTGGAGCAGGAAGTTGCCCATAGCGGAGATGTAGTGGTTCTTGGCTATCTTCATTCTCATTTCTGCCGCTGCGACCATCACCGAATTGTCGAATATCTCGATATGCTGGATGCCGACAAAGGGCATCTGCTGCTTCATATACCTGCTTGGTAGGATGCCACCCAAACAGTTGTAGTAGGGATAGGTGGGCTCCATACCTATGAGCGTGCGACCATAGAGCGAGGGCACAACCGCAAACCAGTCGTTGATGGAGAGAGCTCCTGTTGCCTCATACTGCAACGATGCGAAGGGTGTGTGATTGTGAATCTCAATGCCGTTGTTGGTGTGGAGTGTGTAGTTTACATCGAAACTCCAACCACGAGTGGGCACATAGATGTCGTCCAGATTGTCGTAGTGACCCGAGATGTTGTAATTGATATACGCTTCGGGCTCAACCTCCACCAAGCCCTCCTCATAGAAGGTTTCGTCGTAGTTGAAAAAGTCCGCCTCGATACCTGCCGAGAGGTTGAAGTTACGCAGATATATGTCCGAGAAACGCATCGAGATGTTGTGGTAGTCGAAGGTGGATGTGTGCGAACGATGGTCGTTCTGGTAGTATGTGAAGTTGTTGTACTGGTAGCGGTAGCCCACAGCAAACTCGCCAAAGAATACACGACTACTCGACGCTTTGAGTTGCACATAAGGGCTTTCGCTAAGGCGTGTGGTGAGCGACAAACGGGGTTTGAAGTAGTTGCCCGAAATGGTCATCTCTGTGCCCAGCAGGAGCGAAGCCAACTCTTGGGAGTCGAAACGGAAGCCGACGTGTAGCGAAGCGTTGTGCTTCTCATCCACCCAGATGCGCAAATCGTAGGGGGCTTGATGCGAGAGCGAATACTTCACGAAGTCGAAACCACCCATATTCTTTATCTGTTCGATGTTGCGGTTGAACTCACTGCGTGATACGGTCGAGTAGGGACGCAGATTGAGATAGCGTGAGATGAGCTCACGCTCCGACTTTGTGAAACCATCCAAGCGGATGTTGCCGATGCGCAGGAGTGCGTTTTCATTGTAGAAACGGTCACGCTTTGGTGGCATATAACCCTCGGGAAGACCTATCTTCTTGCGCAGAGCCAGCAAACCCTCCCTGTGGCGGTCTGCCTCACGCTGACCACGCATTACGAGCGAATCGACAGCCTCCTGATTGAAACTTGCTGCCGAGTAGGGTGCAATCTCGGGGTGGATGTAGTAGTCGCAGTCGCTTTTGTTGGCGTCGTAGTTCTCCCTGCCGAGGAAGACTGTGAGCTGCTCAAAGATGAGAATGAGGTTTTCGATGTCTGCATCGGTCTTGATACCCTCCGAGAGGTCTATGCCAATGACAATGTCAGCACCCATATCCCTCACGACATCCACCGGGAAGTTGTTGTAAACACCGCCATCCACCAACACCATATCACGATACTTCACGGGCTTGAAAACACCGGGAATCGACATACTCGCACGGATGGCTGCCGAGAGGCTACCACCTCGTGCCACATACTCACTACCCGTGTTCATATCATACGACACGCAGGCGAAGGGTATGGGGAGTTTGTCGAAGGAGTCGATGTGTTGATAGCCGAGCAGGAGCTCATTGAGCTGATCCATAAACTTGTCGCCCCTTACAATACCACTTGGCATCGAAATATCATCGGTGGAGAGCAGAATATCAAACATATAGGAGTCGTCCTTCTGCTTGTCGGCAAAGAGTTGTTTCTCTCGTGCATTGCGGTCTGTGAAGATGTCAAACCAGTTCATTGAGGTGTAGAGTTCCTCAATCTCCTCGATGGAGTAACCTACGGCATAGAGTCCACCGATGATGGAGCCGATGGAGGTGCCTGCGATGTAGTCGATGGGGATGCCCGCTTCCTCAATGGCTTTGATAATGCGTAGCTGGGCGGCACCCTTTGCGCCACCACCACTGAGCACCAAGCCCACACTCTTACGATTGGGGGCTGCGGGGTCGTTGATCTTCTTCTGTGCCACAGCGGGGCTCACGAGGAGCACCGATAGCATCAGCACTGTGAGTAATCTCTTGTGAAAAGTTTTCATAAACTCTCTGTAGTGATTGAGCTAAAAAAAAGAGGAGTTCTTCTTGTTGGGTGTCGCAGCCGACTAAGAAGAACCTCCTCGTTTTGGGGATATTGTTTCTCGCCTCTTTATTTGAAGCGGGGAGCACTCTTATTCGTAACTGCCCGATTTAAGCATTGCCACCTCTTTCTCGGTGAGGAATCGCCACTCGCCTCGTTTGAGCTTCT
>JAGCJH010000038.1 GCA_017648105.1 Tidjanibacter sp. | reverse complement strand
ATGAGCGTGAAGGGTGCAAGCTCAATCTGTATGGAGCGAGCCGAGGGACCCTTGTCGAGAACAATATCAATCTTGTAGTCCTCCATTGCCGAGTAGAGATACTCCTCCACAATGGGGCTCAGGCGGTGAATCTCATCAATGAAGAGCACATCGCCCTCCGAGAGGTTTGTGAGCAGACCTGCCAAGTCGCCGGGTTTGTCGAGCACGGGACCGCTTGTGATTTTGAGCGATGAGCCCATCTCGTTTGCCACAATGTTGGCGAGGGTTGTCTTGCCCAATCCCGGGGGACCGTGAAAAAGTACGTGGTCGAGCGACTCGCCCCTCATCAAGGCAGCCTTGATGAAGATACGGAGGTTGTCCACGATTTTCTGCTGTCCGTGAAAGCTATCGAGCTCCTGTGGGCGGATTTTGTTCTCAAAATCCACATCGGTCTCTATATTCCGAATAGTCGATGTAGCCATTTCTTGTTATTCTCTGGTTTGGTTGTTTCTTTTGCCTGCGAGAGCTCAAATTTCGCCCTCACAATCTCACCCATACTTCGGTCGGTAATCTTACTTTCCAACCACGACAGCAGGTCTATATAATAGAAGGTGCGTCGCTCGTAGGGGTGGTTTTCATAGGGTTTGAGCCTCTCGTGGAGCACTTTGAGCTCCTTTTTGAGGTCTATGGCGTTGATGTTGCCGAAACTCTTGAAGAACGAGAGCAGTTCGTCTTTCATCTCGGTCATATCCTTCATTTTCACAATGAAGGCATAGACGGAACGGATCTGGTAGTCGATGTTGAAGTCCAAGCCTGCATCATAGAGTGCCATAAGGTTCAACATTCGGGCATAGCACTGCAAATCACGACGGATGTTGTGGTCCTTTACGGAGATAATCTTCGAGAGGGTTTCTATACACTTGGCATAGTTACCGTCGCCAAAGTAGAGAGTTGCCACCTTGTAGTAGAGTGGAATCTTCTCGTGGAGTGTTAGGCGGTCGCCATATTTCTTCAAATATGAGTCGATGTTCTTGGCAATCCACAGACCATCCTTATAAGTACCCGACATTAGGCACTTGTTGAGCTGACCAGTGAAGAGGATGCCCTGTGAAATCATCTCGGCGTTGTCGTTGAGCTTGCCGATAGTCTGGCTCTCCTTCTCGAACTCTTCGAGGGTGCGGACAAATGCCGAATACTTGTGCATCAGGAACATTCCGTCCAAGACGTGGGAGTAGCCACGCATATAGCCGTCATACATAATCTCCTTCATCTCGGGCTTCGACTCGAAGTGGGCAACCCATTTGAGTGCGTAGCGATATGAGAGTGCGGTTTTGTGTCCGATGTAGTAGTACCACGCCTTTGCTTGATAGAAGTAGAAGCGCTCGGTAAAGCCCATATCCATCTTCTCGTAGGACTCAATGCGAGGTTTGAAGTAACTGTTGAGCCTGTCGAGGTCCTTTTGCGAACGGGCAAAGCCGAGATTTTGGTGGAGCGCATAGCACTGCACCGCAAGTCGGGAGAGTCCTGCAATGTTGGAGAGTTTTTCGGAGATAACATCCGCCGTGCGTGCGGTTACATCCGCAGCGGTGGTCATCTCACTCGAATAGCTGAGCACTTTGAGTTGGCGTTTGAGCTCCACGATATCGAGGATTGTGGGGAGTAGCTCATACTCCGCAGCCCTCTTCTCTACTTTGTCGAGCATCTTTTGCGCCTCGACATAAAGACCCTTGTCGAAGAGAATCTTCACAAAGTCGATTTGCTCACGGATTTCGAGCGAAGGGGAGTGTTGCACATTGAGCATACGGAGCGAGATGAGAATCTGCTTGTAGAGGTGTGCTTTGAGGTTGGGGAGCTGTTGTTTGGATATTGTGGGGCAGAGGGCGAGAACCTTTGCCTCGTCGTATTGCTCCATAGCGTCGAAGCAGTCGAACAGGAGCAAGAATTTTGCCCCCTCGTTACACCCGAGCCTTGTGGAGTAGAGTTTGAAGTTGCGCTTCTCCGCCTTGCTCATCAGTTTCACAAGGTCGAAAACGCCCTCCCTTTTTTCGTTTTTCTTCTGCATAGTTACCTTTTTTGACTGTTTCTCACAGATTTGCTACGCTGTCCGACAACCTGGGTGGAGTAGTTCAACCCTCTACAAACCAACTACAAAGGTTCTTTTTATAAAAAAATTTACTCCGATGTCCAAAGTTGTTGTAAGACTTCACAAAGGTATAAAAAATGTGGGAAGTCCAACCCTTCAACACGATTTTTTTGCTCCTCCACACCAGAAAAGCGTTGCAATCTCACATCGTTTCGCTATCTTTGTAGAGCAAAAATTGACCATTAAGTAAAGAATTTCAGCACTATGGATATTTTAGAGATTTTGGCTATTGTCTGCACCGTCATTGGTGTGCTCGGGTGTGTAGTACCCATCCTCCCAGGTGTGCCTATCTGCTACCTCGGATTGCTTCTCTGCCACTGGGCAGGGGCGACGCTCACCACATCACAACTTATCATCTGGGCGGTGGTCGCTGTGGCGGTGACGCTTCTCGACAACTTCCTGCCCGCTGTTATGACCAATAAGTTTGGTGGCTCAAAGGCGGCAACCCGAGGCTCGCTTATAGGTATCATTGTGGGATTCTTTGCAGGTCCTGCGGGTCTGATTTTGGGTCCATTCTTCGGTGCGCTCATCGGTGAGCTGACCAACAATGGCAGTGACAGCGCACGAGCTTTCAAGGTTGCCTTTGGCTCCTTCGTGGCGTTCATCTTTGGCACAGGACTCAAACTCGTGGCTGCAATCTACCTCTCGATACAGATTTTCAACCTTATCTTTTAGCAGTATAGGAATATGTATATCGCACAACAGAAACGCAAAGAGAACATTGCCGAATATATCCTCTACCTCTGGCAGTTGGAGGATCTGCTCAGGGCGTTGCAGTTCAGCCCCGAGGCTATCTACAACAACCTCGTGCAACCCAACGATTGCGAGGAGCAGGAGAAGCAGCAGATTTTTATGTGGTATATGAGCCTCGCAGGACTTCTGCGTGAGGAGGGAAAGGCGGAGCAAGGACACCTTGCGCACACCCTCCACCTCATAGGCGATATGGAAAACCTCCACCTTCAACTCCTCGAACTCCCCATCGGCGCACACTATCGCACCCTTTGGCAACCCCTCAAAGAGGAGCTTTCACGCTTGCGCATCGTGCTTGCTCGTGATGGCGTGGGGGATATGGAGTTGTGTTTCCGTGCGCTCTACGCCACGATGCTCTATCGCATCAAGGGCGATGGCTCCAAGTCGGGCGCCATTGAGGATGTTGTGACTCTCATTTCGCCCGTCATCGCCACCCTTGCCGATATGTATGGCAAGGTCGAACGAGGTGAGGTCGATCTCTTCAAGAAATAATCTATCAAAAAAGGGACTTGGAAAACCAAGTCCCTTTTTCATTTATTTGATTGTCATCTCTTCGAGCAACCAACCCGCACCTCCAAGTGTGTCGATACACCAAAGGACATAGCGGACATCCACATTGATGGTGCGTTGCACATTGGGCTCAAAGGCAATATCGCCACTCATAGCCTCCCAGTTGCCGTCGAAGGCAAGACCGATAAGCTCGCCCTTGGCGTTCATAATGGGACTGCCCGAGTTGCCACCTGTGATATCGTTGGTCGAGAGGAAGCAGGTGTGGAGTGTGCCATCTGCATCCTCATAGCCTCCCCAGTTCTTCTCGGCATAGAGTTGTTTGAGCCTTTCATCCACTGTGAAATCTACGGGGTTTTTGGGGTCTTCCTTCGCCACAACGCCTGCAATAGTAGTGTAGTATTTATACTCCACGCCATCGGCAGGCGAGTAGGGGAGGATTGTGCCATAGGTCAGGCGCAAGGTCGAGTTGGCATCGGGGTAGAAAGCCCTCTCGGGTTGCATCTCCATAAGACCTGCGATATAGAGCCTGTGCCCCTTTGCGTAGTCATCTTTCAGGGGTTTAACCTTTGCGAGCAACTCCTTGTAGAGTGCCGAGGCATCTTTCATAATAACAAGCGAGGGGTCGTTCTCCAACGCCTCTGCACCCCCAGCTACCGCTGCAAGGAATTTCTGCTCATTGGCAAAAGCCGATTTTTCAAACAAGTTCTCAGTGAAAGCCTTGACATCGCCACCCCACACCTCGTCGATGACCGCAAGGCTCTTGGGACGCCTATCGGCAGGAATCATCTCCCTGAGCACCTCAATCATTCGGCAGGTTACAAGGCGGTCGGTAGCCTCGTCGTAGTCCTTGTAGAATGCTTGCGTGCGCTTGGTAGCCTCCTCCACACTCTTGGTGCGGTTGTAGGCATTGTAAAAGGTGGTCGAAGCGTTCAAAATCTCCGCAGCACGGAAGATTGTTTCACTCATAATCTGCGCATCGCTCTCATAGGGGGTCGCCTCGGTCACATACTTCTCAATCAAGGGGAGTGCGTTGCCATACTTCTCGATGCGCTTTGCATCCATACTTTCCCACACCCAAGCAGTAAAAGCCTCCTCCTCGGCAGCCTTCTTCGCCTTCACGCCGAGCCTCTCCACGCCACGAGATTTACCTATCGAGTTCTTCCAATAGTTTGACGAGGAGGCATATTTGGAGGCATATTTGATGCGGATAGCATCGTCGGCAGCCATCCTAACCTTCAAGATTGCCTGCCTCTCGCCACGAATGTAGATGCGGTTGGGGTTATCCACGGTGAGCATCTTGTCAATCTCATAGGAGGTCATATAGCGGGTAGTCCTACCGGGGAAACCCATAATCATTGCATAGTCACCCTCCTTGTAACCCTCTGTCGAGATGGTGAGGTACTTATCCGCCTTGTAGGGTACATTCTCGGGCGAGTATTTTGCAGGGCTCTTGCCGTCGGGCGCAGCATACACCCTGAACACCGAGAAGTCACCAGTATGGCGGGGCCACATCCAGTTGTCGGTCTCGCCACCAAACTTACCAACAGCATAGGGAGGGGTGCCTACCAAGCGCACATCCTCATAGATATCCATAGCGAACAAGAAATACTGGTTGCCACCGAAAAACTCTTTGGTGCTCAGTGTCTTACCCTCATACTTCTTAGCCATTTTTTTCTCCACCGACTCCCTGTTTTTTTCGAGCCTCTTTGCCCTGTCCTCGGCACTCATCTCCTCCTTGATACCTTTGAGCATCTGGGTGGTCACATCCTCAATGTGGCGGATGAATGTTACCTTCAAACCGGGGGCGGGCAACTCCTCCTTCTGGTTCATAGCCCAGAAGCCATTTTTCAGGTAGTCGTGCTCCACACTACTCAGCGCCTGAATGTTACCAAAACCGCAGTGGTGGTTGGTAAATAGCAGACCCTCGGGCGACACAATCTCTCCCGTACAGCCCGAGCCAAAAATCACAATAGCATCCTTCAACGACGAGCCATTGATGTTGTAGATATCCTCGGCAGAGAGTTGCAAACCCTTCTTCTGCATATCCTCCAAGTTGAGTTTTTTCAGCAGGGGTAGGAGCCACATACCCTCGTCGGCAAACATTCCCACCGACATCAGCGCCACAATGGCGCAAGCAAATAATCTTTTCATCTTCTTTTTTTGTTTTAGGTTATTATTGCGTGTTTTTATTCTACTTTTTGGCGAGATACTTCATCTCTCTTTATCCTTTTCTCAACCTTAAAGTCCCTAATGCCCTTAAAGCCCTTAAAGAAAACAACCACTGGTTACCAACTACTAACCCATCACAAAGTTATGAGTATCAAGAGCTGCGCAACCAACACCCTCAGGAACATAACCACAGGATAGACCGTTGCATATCCCAATGCGGGCATATCATTACCCGAGGTGGCATTGGAGAAGCCCAGTGCGGGAGGGTTGGTGCAACTACCTGCCAGCAGACCCATCAGTGTGTAGTAGTTCATTTTGAGTTTCAAGCGTGCGAACAAGCCCACAATCAAGATGGGCAACACCGTGATAATCACACCATAGCCAATCCATTTATAGCCACCGCCCACGATAGCCTCCACGAAGCCGTCGCCAGCACCAATACCCACGCCTGCAAGGAACATTGCAAGACCCACCTCTCGGAGCATAAGGTTGGCACTCATTGTTGTGTAGGTCACAAGGTGGAAATGGGGACCAAACCTACCAATGAGGATGGCTACAATCAGAGGACCGCCCGCCAAACCCAACTTCACGGGTTGGGGGATGTTCATCAGGGGCACGGAGCCAAACAAGACACCGAGGGCGATTCCTAAGAAGATTGTAAGGAGCTGTGGCTCACGCAGTTTTTTCAGCGAGTTGCCGAGCACCTTAGCTGCCTGCTCGATAGCCTGCTCGTTGCCTACGACCATAACCCTATCGCCCATTTGCAACTCCATTCCCTGATAGGGGATAAGGTCTATACCAGCCCTATTGACCCTCGTGATGTTGATGCCATATTTGGTGCGCAACCTCAAATCGGAGAACTTCTTGCCGTTAATCTCGGGCTTTGTGATGATGATGCGCCTCGATACGAGCTGGTTCTGCGACTCTTGCGTAGCACCCCACTCCTCCTTGCTCATCTCCACCTCCTGACCGAAGAAAGCAACGACAGCCTCCCTGTCGTCGGGAGAGCAGATGACCAAGAGCCTATCGCCCACCGAAAGACGACTATTGCCATCGGCAATGGTTATTGACCCGTCGGTGTGCATAATGCGGGAGATTACAAATGAGCGATTGATGAGCTCTCGGAGGTGGGCGATGCCGTAACCTTCGAGTGCGCCATTGCAGAACTCCACCGAAAGACGCACAACATTTGTATGCTCCGCCCTCATCGCTTCCAAACCTTTGTTCTCCTCTGCAAAATTGACCTTTGTGATATAGCGGATGGCAATGAGCGACAAGATAACACCCACAACACCAAGAGGATATGCCACAGCATAGCCCAGTGCAATCGTAGGGTCGCTGACACCTGCCGCATCGGCGTATGCCTGCTGTGCAGCGCCAAGACCGGGAGTGTTGGTCACAGCGCCCGACATCACGCCTACCATTGTGGTCATAGGGGTGCCCGTTATGAGATGGATGGCGTATGTGATGATTGCGCCCAAGAGCACGACAGCCACGCCACAACCCACCATCTTCAAGCCCCCCTCCTTGAATGAGGAGAAGAAACCCGGACCAACCTGCAAACCAATGGAGAAGACAAAGAGGATAAGTCCAAACTCTTTGATGAAGTGTAGCGTCTCGTGATCGACGGTCATACCCAGATGACCCGCCAAAATACCGACGAAAAGTATCCAGGTAACGCCTATGGAGATACCCGCAATCTTCACTCTACTGAGGAGCACACCACACGCAATGACCAGCGACAACACCAGCATTGTGTGGGCAATGCCCTCTCCCATAAATAATGTTTCCAACCAATTCATAATCTTACATATTTTTCCTATACTAACCTTACCATTCTACTCTCCCCCCCCCTCCTTCTTTTGTTGATTATCACATTCCGACAATGCGGAGGGTGTTTGGTAGTGTGTGTTTGTGAAGAAGAGAGTGTGCCCACAAAAGTACAAAACCCTTTTGGTTAGTGCAAATTTCCACCCCAAATGATGCCTCGTAGGCACTGCTCCCAACCACGCCCACATTATCTATTCGTCGCCCAATACAGTAGGAGATAGGGCTGTTTTGAAATAGATGAAAATAAATTGACTCTCTTTATTGAAGAAACCTCAAAAGTTTAACTTTTGAGGTTTCTTCAATTTGGGGCAGTTTGATTTATATGCAAGAGCAGTTGAATCTTCAAATAGTCTCGCCAGTCGGTGTAAATACACTCGTGTTTAGAATTTACTCATGACAATATCACTCAGTTTATTTAACGAGAGGTGGAATTGCATTTTTGCTTGGTGCCACTGTACAAATCCAAATGGAAGATGTGTGGTTGAACCGCCACATCGACTACTGGGGGAAACTGTATTTTTGTTACCAACCACAGCTCTTTTGATATCTTCAATTGAGAATACGGTGTTGAGGCTGTCTTCATCAAGCAAGTTGATATACCAAACATATTGAGCCCAATCAGAGGGATTTTTTGCAAGTCCTCGAGAGAAACAGAAGTCTGTAATTTTTTCAATATTATTTTTTAACCAATCTAATAACGCTTCGGCAGAATTCTTATTCATGTTAAATAAAGAAACCCAAGTCAATCGATTGTGTTTTCTTTGGTATTTAATCCAACTTGCTTTTTGATTTCTTGTAACAGTCGAATCGTTAAGCAATGTTTGGGTTTTGGGATTCCCATAAAAGTATAAGTACAAAAGATCTTGGATATGGTCGGGTATTGACTCCTTAAATTGAAGTTCGTAACCAGCGATAAATCGCTCAACTCCAATGAGAAACACCTGACCGTCATTGCTTTTTTTGATGGAAATATTGACGACATTCCCATCCTCGAGAGTTAGTTTTAAATCTGTTTTGGATTTAGTTTTGTCACCCAAAACACTTGTGACATTTGTTTCACAAAGACCGCCAACTTTTGCAGACACGATTTTTTTAATACCCAATCTTTTAGAAAATAATTCGCAAAAATGAGTGTCTTTGAATAGGTTTTCAACATTGGTTTCGTTTGCATGACCAGACAATTTGGCATGTTGCCAACCTGTGGCTCGGTTTCTTGAATTGCTCATAAGTTATTCAAAAAAATATGACATTTCTCTTCCGTATCGTTTTGCAAGAATATGAAGCATAACAGCAGAAACATTTATTTCGGCATTTTCGATTTTGGATAGATGGCTTTGAGAAATGATGCCTTCGTTTTGCAAATCCGACTGTTTAATGCCTAATTCCGTGCGAGTTTGATATAATTTACTCGCTAATTTTAGTTTTTCACGCTTTAACTCAGATATTTTCATATTACAAAGTTAAGCAGGTGATTTTGGTATTCCATTTTGGAATATTTTATTTTTTTGGTTATCTTTGCAACTCAACCAATAGGTATAGTAAAAATATGGCATATAAGGTAGTTGATTTGTTTGCAGGCGTGGGTGGATTAAGTTACGGTTTTGCACATGATCCAGATTTTGAAATTCTCGCAGCAAACGAGATACTTAAACCTATGGCCGAAGCGTATAGTAAAAATCACCCAACGGTTAAGGTATATAACAAGGACATCAGGGAGTTTTCTATCGAAGATTTAAATAGCGATTTTGGCGTCAAACAAGGAGATATAGATGTTGTTATCGGAGGTCCACCTTGTCAGGCATACTCTACGGTTGGCAAGCGACTTATTGATGATCCTCGCGGGAAATTATTTCAAGAGTATTATCGTATACTTGTTGAACTTCGCCCCAAAATATTTGTGTTTGAAAATGTAAAAGGGCTGTTGTCAATGCAAGATGGCAAATTGTTGCGTACAATTATTTCTCTGTTTGAATCGATAGGCTACCATATGCAGAAAAAGGTGCTCAATGCAGCCGATTTTGGCACACCCCAGATACGAGAGAGGGTTGTTCTTGTTGGCACATTAGACCGTCGTCCATTTGCCTACCCTCACCCCACGCATTACAATCCAGAATTGGGCATTCCCGCTGATAAAAGTAGGAAGCCATATGTAACTCTCAAAGAGGCTCTTGGGGATCTGCCTCCGATTGTTTCAGGAGAGCGGGGCTGTAAATACATCTCAGAGCCCCAAAATGATTTTCAGCGCCTCATGCGCACAAACGCTCCCGTTGAGATTCAAGAACACGAGGTCCCCAAAACAAACGAGCGATTAGTTGCATTGATGGAGGCGCTCCCAGACGGAGGGTCTCCAAGGGATGTCCCCGAAGAGTTGCGTCCTAAAAGCGGTTTTGCAAATTGTTATTGTCGTTTATGGTGGAATAAACCAAGCACAACGATTACGAGAAATTTGGGCTGCGTATCATCTTCAAGATGTGTCCATCCTCGTGATCCTCGTCCATTGTCAACACGAGAAGGTGCTCGTATACAAGGGTTTCCAGATGATTATGTTTTTTGTGGGAGTAGAGGATGTAAGCATCTTCAAATCGGTAATGCTGTTCCAACATTTCTTTCCAAAGCAATCAAGGATTCTGTTAAAAGTTACTTAATGAGCGAAGGAGTAGATGATGTTGTGCCAAATGGAGATGTTGAACCAACCCTGTTTGATTAGCGGATAAAATGATTGATATTTTGCGTGCAGGATTAAAGTGTGTTTAATAAATTTTGGCATTTTTTAAGTTTTGTAATTCTGCGGTATTGGCAAATAATGATTGAGGTGCGTTCCAACGGGGCGCCCTCTTTTTTTGCCCACTGTTCACCGCCAATCGTTAAATAACTTTTCCCACTCATTCCATTTGTTGTGGAGTTATTTTTTGCAAAATACAAAGTATTTTGTACCTTTACCAGCTAATTTGGCGCAAAAGTGGCGCAAGAAAAACCGATAAAGGGAGGATAACTCGTTATGATTGACAGAGCAACAGTGGATAAAATATACGCCGCAACAAACATTGTGGATGTGGTTGGTGACTTCGTTTCGCTCAAAAAGAAGGGAGTCAACTACACTGCGTGCTGTCCTTTCCACAACGAAAAAACACCCTCCTTCATCGTGTCGCCCGCAAAAAATGTCTTCAAGTGTTTCGGTTGCGGTAAGGGTGGCAATGCTGTGAATTTCCTGATGGAGCACGAGAGGCTCACCTATGCCGAGGCGCTCAAATGGCTCGCCAAAAAATATGGCATTCCCGTAGAGGAGCGAGAGGAGAGCCCCGAGGAGAAGAAACGCAACGACGACAGGGAGAGTATGATGATTGTCAATGCGTGGGCTTCGGAGTATTTCACAAAGCAGATGTATGAAACAGACGAGGGTTTGAGTGTGGGTCGTGGCTACTTCGCATCACGAGGACTCACCGACGCAATCATCAAACGCTTCGGCTTGGGCTACTGCCCCGAGAGTCGTGCGATGCGTGATAGGGACACGATGACCCAAGCGGCGCTCAAAGCGGGCTACAAGGAACAATATCTGATAGACACGGGTTTGACTGTCAAACGAGAGATGGGTGGTTACTACGACCGCTTCTGTGGTAGGGTTATGTTCCCCATTCACACCATTTCGGGTCGTGTGACAGCATTTAGTGGCAGGGCGTTGCAGAGCGACAACAAGGCAAAGTATGTCAATTCGCCCGAGAGCCCCATCTACTCCAAGAGCAACAACCTCTATGGCATCTACTTCGCAAAGAGCGCCATCACAAAGGAAAATCACTGCATTTTGGTCGAGGGTAACATCGATGTTGTGCAGTTGCACCAGAAGGGCATTGAGAATGTTGTTGCCCCCCTCGGTACGGCTCTCACGGTGGAGCAGGTGAGGATTATCTCCCGCTTCACGACAAACATCACACTACTCTTCGATGGCGATAAGGCGGGTGTGAAGGCGGCAATCAAGGGTGTCGATTTGGTGCTCAAAGAGGGACTCAATGTGAGGGTTGTGGTCTTGCCCGAGGGCGAGGACCCCGACTCGTTTGCACGCAGCCACTCTGCCGACCAGATTCGTGAGTACATTACCACCCACCAGCAGGACTTCATAACCTTCAAGTCCTCGCTCTATGCCGAGGAGGTTGCTCGTGACCCCATCCGCAAGGGCGAACTCATTAGCGACATCATCAACTCCATAGCCCTCATACCAAGCAAGGTGCAGCGTTCGGTGTTCATCAAGGAGTGCTCCCGCATTATGAACATCGACGAGAGTATCATTGTCGATGAGGTTGTGCGCAAGGTTACGGGTATGCAGTATGGCGAGGAGGCAAGGGAGTTTGTGCGCAAGGAACAACTCCAACAGCGCCGTGAAGAGTTGTCGTTCCAGCAGAGCGTGACCCTCGGCAACCATAAGGCGGGAAGCAGTATGGTTGAGTTGGAGAGGGAGATTGCGGGCTACCTCATAAAGTATGGGCACCTGACACTCGAATATCGTGAGGGTAAGGCTACAACCTCATTCAATGTTGCGGAGTCCATCTTCGGGGCGCTCGAAGATGATGGTGTCTATTTCCAAGACTCTCGCTACCGAGCAATCGTGGAGTGCTACAAGGCTCACATCTCGGAGGTGGGCGTGGGCGAACGAGTGCCCGAACACTACTTTGTGGAGTTGGAGGATTTGGCAGCCGCTTCGGCAGCAGTGGATATTCTCTTTGAGGGCGAGAGCCACAAGCAGTCCGCCATCTGGAAGGAGCACGACATCTGCACCGAGAGTGAGGAGGAGCGACTTGGTAAAATCATCCCCAAGGCTATCATTCTCTACAAATCGAAGGCTATCGAGGAGATTATCGACTCGCTCACAAAGAGGGTCGAAACTCTTGGCGAGGATGATGAGGTGGAGATGGCACGCATCCTCGAAGCTATCAACAAGCTCAACGATGAGCGCAAGAAAATCGCTCATAAAACCGCACGCAACATACTATGAGTAACAACTATAAGAACATAAACATTCGCAACAAGAAGGCGTATTTCAACTTCGAGATTATCGAGGAGTTCATTGCTGGCATCCAGTTGGCGGGCACGGAGATTAAATCTCTGCGCTTGGGCAAAGCCTCGCTGGTGGATTGCTACTGCTACTTTTCGGGTCACGAACTCTTTGTGAGGGGAATGAATATTGCCGAGTATGACTGGGGCAACCTCAACAACCACGCTCCCCGCCGTGACCGCAAACTTCTGCTTACGGCTCGTGAGCTCGACAAGTTGGAGAGGGCGTCGCAGGATAAGGGTATGACCATTGTGGGTCTGAGGGTCTTTATCAACGATAGGGGCTTCGCCAAACTCGCCATCGGTCTTGCCCGAGGCAAACACGAATATGACAAACGAGAAACCATCAAGCAGCGTGATACCAAACGAGAGCTTGATGCGATAAAGAAACAATATAGAAGGTAGTAGCCATTAAGGTCTTTAAGGTCTTTAACGACCCTAAGGATTTTAAGGCAGAGCAAAGTCGTTAGAGATTCGACAAAAAAGATATGGCACTTATTTTATGTATTGAAACAGGCACGGACATTTGTTCGGTAGCGCTGGCAAGGGATGGCGAGATGATTGCCCTCAGAGAGAGCGACTTGGGTAAGGATCACGCTCGCAAGGTGGGTGTTTTCACACAGGAACTTCTGCGTGAGCACAACATCGAGCCCGATGAGTTGGATGCTGTGGCGGTTGGTAAGGGTCCCGGCTCCTATACGGGTTTGCGTATTGGTGTGTCGTTCGCTAAGGGTCTGTGCTATGCGTTGGGTATTCCTCTGCTTGCTATTGACTCCCTGCGCTCGCTGGCAGCCTGTCTGGTTGAGGAGGTCGAGGCGGGCATTGTGACCATTGAGGATTGGGAGAGGGTAGCTCTTTGCCCAATGATTGATGCACGCAGGATGGAGGTCTATGCCGAGCTTTTCGACAATCAGCTCAACCCCCTCTCGGAGGTTGTTGCGGAGGTTGTTCACGACAGGAGCTTCTGTGAGGTGCTGCTCGACAATAGGAAACTTGTCATCTTCGGCAATGGTGCCGAGAAGTGCAGTGGTATCTTGGAGTGGGCGGAGTGTGTGAGCGTTGCCCCCTCGGCTCGTGGTTTGTGTGCCGAGGCAGAGCGTCGCTTGCAGGCAGGCGAAACGGAGGATGTTGCATACTTTGAGCCTTTCTACCTGAAAGACTTTATTGTTACGGCATCCAAGAAAAAGCTCTTTTAGGCGAGCTCCCCGGTGGAAAGCCGCCTTGCGCTATGATAGACTAAAAATTCTTGGTGGAGCTTTTTGCAAAAAACCTTGAAAAAGTCGTTAGACAAAAGACTATGGGATACAAAGAAGATAAACAGTTACAGTTGGATGGGCGCTATATGCGTATGGCTCGTGTGTGGGCGGAGAATTCCTACTGCGTGCGCCGACAGGTTGGTGCGCTGATTGTTAAGGACAAGATGATCATCTCGGATGGTTACAACGGCACCCCTTCGGGTTTTGAGAATATCTGTGAGGATGATAGTGGCGTGACAAAGCCCTATGTTCTCCACGCTGAGGCTAATGCTATCACAAAACTCGCCAAGAGTAACAACTCAGGCGATGGTAGCACCCTCTATGTTACCGCCTCGCCCTGTATGGAGTGCTCCAAACTCATCATCCAGTCGGGTATCAAGAGGGTTGTCTATTGTGACCTCTACCACAACACCGACGGAATAGACTTGCTACGACGCTCCGGTATAGAGGTTGTTCATTGTGACCCCGCAGAGTTAATTAGTAACGAGTAGTAGGTAGTTGCTTTTCCTTAAAGCCATTAAGGTCCTTAGAGCCCTTAATGCCCTTAGGGCAGAGTAAAGTTAGGGAAGAAAAACGCAGTTTTTCGCCAAAATTTTGGGCGACTCTTTTATGAAAAGTCGCATAAGAAGACGAGATAAATGAATAACAATAAAGATATTAAAGCAGCGCCTACGGAGTTGGGCGAGGAGAGCATTGGCAAACTGCTGAGGAAGTATGCCGTGCCTGCGATTATTGCGATGACTGCGTCGTCGCTCTACAATATGGTGGATAGCATCTTCATTGGTCAAGGTGTGGGCTCGCTGGCTATTTCGGGCTTGGCAGTGACCTTCCCGCTGATGAATATATCCGCTGCTTTCGGCTCGTTGGTGGGTGTGGGTGCCTCGGCACTTGTATCTATGTTGCTGGGTCAGAAGAACTATGGCGTAGCCAGGAGGGTGCTGGGCAATGTTATGACAATGAATGTGGTGCTGGGTGTGCTGCTGATGATTTTTGGTCTGACATTCTTGGACCCCATTTTGTATTTCTTTGGTGCGAGCGACAACACCATTATGTATGCAAGGGAGTATATGATTTACATCCTGCTGGGTAATGTGGTCACTCACTTGTATTTGGGCTTGAATGCTGTTATGAGGGCTGCGGGCAAACCAAAGGTGGCTATGTGGCTCACGATTTTGACCGTGACGCTCAATGCAATCCTCGACCCCCTGTTTATCTTCGTGTTCGATATGGGCATTAAGGGTGCGGCTATCGCTACGGTGCTTGCGCAGATTGTGTCGCTCGTATGGCAGCTCACCATCCTCTTCAAGAAGGAGGAGGTGCTCCACTTCGAGAATGGCAAGGTTTTCACTTTCGATGGTAAGATTGCAAGGGAGTCGCTGAAAATCGGTCTTTCGCCCTTCTTGATGAATATGGCTTCGTGCTTTGTTGTGCTGCTGATTAACAACCAGCTGCGTAGGTATGGTGACCAGATGGGAGAGGGTGTTGGTGACTTGGCTATTGGTGCCTATGGTATCGTCAATAGGATTATCTTCTTCTTTGTGATGGTCGTTTTGGGCTTCACGCAGGGTATGCAACCCATTGCAGGCTACAACTATGGTGCAGGTAAGTTCGATAGGGTGCTGAAAGTCTTTTGGCAGACGGTCTTCTGGGCTACGCTCTGCACTACGCTCAGTTTCTTGGTGGGAGTCTTTGCGCCCAAGTTTGCTGTGAGCCTCTTCGCCAATGAGCCCACAATGATAGATATTGCCGCTAAGGGCTTTACGATTGCTGTTGCGATGTTCCCCTTTGTGGGCATCGGTATGGTGGCGTCCAACTTCTTTCAGAGTATTGGTATGGCACATAAGGCAATCTTCTTGTCGCTCTCTCGCCAAGTGCTGTTCTTGATTCCCTGCCTTATCATTGTGCCGATGTTCTTTGATATCAAAGGCGTGTGGTTGGCACTGCCCATTTCGGACTTTGTGTCCTCGTGTGTGGCAACGGTGTTGATTATCCAACTCATCCGCAAGTTCAAGAAGTCAGGCAGCGATATTGGCTTCAAAGGAGTGGAGAGTAAAGGGTAGTTGGGTTTTGCTTTCCTTAGAGCCCTTAGAGCCCCTAAGGTCCTTAAAGCCCCTAAGGCATAGCAAACTCTACACTAAAAGTTTTTGGTGAAGCTTTTGTGCCAGAGTGGCACTTTTGTGAGGGTGGCTCCGAAATAAGGTATAGCAAAGTCCGCCCTAAAAGTTTTTGGTGAAGCTTTTTACAAAAAGCTTCGGAAAAAAGTTGCAAGAAAAAGTAAACAAAACAAAAAAAGATATGGATAAGCATTTTGTTATCACTATTGGTCGCCAGTTGGGTGCGGGCGGTAGGGCTCTTGCGGAGGAGTTGGGTCGTAGGTTGGGTGTTCCTGTCTATAATCGCGAACTCATCGGCGAGGCTGCACGCCAGAGTGGTCTGAGTAGCGAACTCTTCGAGAGGGCAGATGAGGATGAAAACCACCTCACGCTCCTCGGTACGGGCATTTGGAGCTTCGGCTCGATGATTAACTCGGGCTATATCAACAACGACACCCTCTTTGCTATTCAGAGCGAAACCATTGAGAGGCTTGCAGAGCAGGGCTCGTGCATCATTGTGGGCAGGTGTGCCGACTATGTGCTGAGGGAGCACGAGGGTGTGCTGAGTGTCTTTGTTACGGCACCTCTGGAAGATAGGGTTGAGCGCCTGTGTGCCTCGTGTGATAAGTGCGAGAAGGAGTGCCGCCAGATGGTGGAGCAGACCGAGCGCAAGCGTGCTTCCTACTATAACTACTACACCTTCAAGAGCTGGGGTGCGGCGGATAGCTACGACCTTTGCTTGAACTCCTCGCTGCTTGGCATTGAGGGTTGTGCCGATGTTGTAGAGTTGGCTTTGAAAGAGAAATTGAAGTAAAGGGTTTGGGGTGCTCTTAACCTTGCTTGTCACACACACCGCAGGGTTGGGAACACGCCGAGTATGTACTGATAAAATATATCTATGGAAAGGGAGAAAACAACTGCGGGCGTGGAAAGTCCCGCACTGAAACCTCGAAAGAGAGGAGTTATTATGAAGGCATTTCGTTCATATCTGTCTTTTGTGAACAATGCCGTCTATTTTCCACATGTCTATACCCCCGGTAGGGAGCGTATGCCTGAGGATGGCACCCCTGTGGTGCTTGTGTCCAACCACCAGAACTGCCTTATCGACCCATTGTCGTTGGCGTTCATCTTGTCGGATAGGAAACCCCGCTTCTTGGCGAGGGCGAGTGTCTTCAAGAATCCGGTCTTTGCAAAACTGCTGACCATCTTTGGTCTGCTTCCCACTTATAGGGCGAGGGTAGATGGTTTGAAGGGTGTGACTAAGAATAAGGGCACGCTGGAAAAGGTTGCCGAGTCGCTCTCGCACGGCGAAACGGTCATTCTCTACCCCGAAGGTCAGCATCAGAATAAACGCTGGTTGGGTGACTTCTCGCAAGCATATTTGAAGATGGCTTTTGGCGCCGCCGAGGAGGCAGGCTTCGAGAGGGAGGTCTATGTTATGCCCACCGCCAACCACTATGCCCACTACCGCCTGCCCCGTGAGGATATGATGATTCTCTTTGGCGAGCCCATCGCTCTGTCGCCCTATTATGAGGAGTTTAAGGAGCATCCGAGGGAGGTTATGAGCAAGGTTAATGACCTCGTGAGGGGACAGATTTTGGATATGATGCTCAATGTGTCCGATCTGGAAAACTATGAGGAGATAGACTTTTTAAGACAGAGCACCTTCGGTCGTGATTGGGCAAAGGCACACAACCTCGACCCCGACTATCTGCCCGAAAAACTCGCTGCCGACAAACTCTTGGTTGCGAAGTTGGAGAGCGCCTCGGAGACTCATCCCGAGCGTATGGAGGAACTCTATGACGACGCTAAGAGATTGCGCAAGTATATTAAGAAACAGCACATTAGGGAGTGGCTCTTTGAGCGCCCACGCTCGCTGTGGGGTCTGCTCGGAAGGGTTGTTTTGTTGCTCCTCGGTCTGCCACTCTTTGTGACCACTATGGGCGCTACTTGGTTTGTGTTCTTGGCTCCACTGGTTGTCAATAGCAACTTTATCAAGGATCGCCAATTCAAGGGCTCCATCAACCTCGCAGTGACACTCCTTGTGACCTACCCTCTGTGTGGTCTTGTGCCGGTTGTTGTATTGCTTTGTAAGGGGATGTTCTTGTGGGCAGCTGGCTACTTTGTGGCATTCCCCCTGATGATTATCTTCGCCAGCAACTATATGCGTTGGAGTAGAAAGGTGTTTGGCTACGCCCGCTATCTGTTTGCTAAACGCTCCAAGAGGGAGTATATCACATCGCTCCGAGAAAAACTTTATAGGAATCTGCAAGATATTCTCTAATCGCCCTCGGTGCAAAAACTCACGCCCCGCCACAGTCAATGGCGGGGCGTGTTGTGTAAAATTGTGCGAAACAAATTCTCATCTCAAAAACAAAAGGCTCGCATCATCCCTCCCAAGCAAATAAAAATAAGCCCCTCCTTTGACAAAGGAGGGGTTTGGGGAGGAATGTAAGTGTAAATGCGAAGTAAATTCGCATCTCAAAAACAAAAGACTTGCTTCTTGCGCCTACTCCCATAAATAATAAGCCCCTCCTTTGACAAAGGAGGGGTTTGGGGAGGAATGTAAGTGTAAATGCGAAACAAATTCGCATCTCAAAACAAAAGGCTCGCATCAGCGAGCCTTGTTTTGAGGTGCGAAGCGGAATCGAACCGCTGTAGAAGGTTTTGCAGACCTTTGCCTAGCCACTCGGCCATCGCACCAACTATTTGAGCATCAGTGATTTCGCCTTTTGGGGTAGATTTTGTCATCACCTTTGCGAGCACAAAAGTAACTATTTTCTCGCAAACTCCAAATTTTTTACATAAATTTACCTCTCCGAAACCAAGAAAAACTATTATGAACGCCTACGATCTCGCACTAATCTACACACCAGCGCTCGGCACAAAGGGCGTTGCACATCTCATAGATGTGTTCGGCTCGGCGGAGGCTGTCTATCGTGCCAATGAGGTTGAGCTTCGTGAGCGTGCGGGTATCGTAAAGGATACAATCATTGCCGATATATTAAATAGGGTAGGGATGGCGGCTGCCGAGCGTGAGATACGCTACTGCGAGAAGCACCACATCATTGCCATAGCCTCCACCGATGAGGTCTATCCGCCTCTTCTAAGGGAGTGTTCCGACCGCCCCCATGTAATCTTCGTGCAGGGCAACATCCGAGCCCTCACACAGCCCTCAGTGGCACTTGTGGGTACGAGGGCTATCTCGACCTATGGTCAGGTGGTGGGGCGTAGGCTTGTTGAGCAGCTCTACGAGCGAGTGCCACGCATCTCCATAGTGAGTGGTCTGGCGTTCGGCAACGACGAGAATGCCCATCGTGCAGCCCTCGAAGTGGGTGCTACGACCGTGGCGGTCATTGCCAATGCTCTCCCGGAGGTGGCACCTGCGGGCAACCGACAGCTTGCCGATAGAATATTGGCGAGTGGAGGTGCGATAGTTACCGAGATATCCTCACAGCACAAAAATACGGGGCGCTTCTTCCCTTCCCGCAATCGCATAATTGCTGCTCTTTCAAGCGGTACGGTCGTTGTGGAGTCCCCCTATGAGGGTGGCTCGCTCATCACTGCCGAGTATGCCCTCGACTATGGGCGCACGGTTATGGCGGTGCCCGGGCGTGCCTTTGATAAGAACTCCTTTGGCTCCAATCTGCTAATCAAACAAAACAAGGCGGCAATGGTCTGCTCGGGAGGCGACATTGTCTATGAGCTCGGTTGGGATGTGACCCTCTCTGAGGAGGCGACCCTCTCGCCCACCACAGCACCCACCGAAACGCTCAACTTTGAGGGTGACGAGCGTGTCTTGTTGGAGGCTATGGGTATGAATGAGATTGTGGAGTATGAGGTGCTTGTGGAGCGCACGGGCTTTGCACCCCAGAGAATTGTGTCGCTCCTGACGGGCTTGGAGCTGTGTGATGCGGTGAGAATATTGCCTGCCCGCAAGTGTGAAAGACTTTTGTAAAATGCTATGCAACTGATAGATACACATACACATATTTACAGCGAAGAGTTCGCAGGGGATCTTGCGGAGGTCTTCGGGCGTGCCGAGGAGGTGGGCGTTGAGGCGTTCGTCTTCCCCGCTATCGACCACGAAACCAACGAGGCGCAGTTTGCCCTCACACGCCAACGCAAGAATTGCTACTCGCTCATCGGCTTACATCCGACATCGGTCAATGATAACCCGCATTGGAGAGAGGAGTTGGCAGAGGTGGAGCGACTCCTTGGGGCGTGCAATGGTGGCAAGTCAAACGCCCCAGTAGGTAGTGCTGAGCGACCTGTGGAGCGCTTCTATGGCGTTGGCGAGGTGGGCTTGGACTTCTATTGGAGTGGTGACTTCAAGGAGGAGCAGACCGAGTGCTTTCGTCGCCAAGTGGAACTCGCCATTGAGTATGACATACCGCTTGTTATCCACACCCGCAGTGCGTGGGATGAGATGCTCGCTATTTTGGAGGAGTACAAGGGGCGTGCAAGGGGTATTCTCCACGCCTTTGGCGAAAGTGTGGAGGTCTTTGAGCGCATCGAGAGATTGGGGGGCTTTGTGGTTGGCATCGGAGGCGTTGTGACCTACAAGAAGAGCCCACTCTTGGAGAGCGTACCCCACATTCCACTCTCTATGATGGTTGTCGAGACCGACTCACCCTACCTTTCGCCCGTACCTTTTAGGGGCAAACGCAACGAACCCAAAAATTTGGTGTATATTTGCGAGCAGATAGCACGCCTGAAAGGGTGTACCGCCGAGGAGGTTGCCGAGGTTACAACCCACAATGCCCGCACGATATTTGGAATATAGAAAACCCTAACATATTGGAATACACAATGAAAAGTTCCGTACTACTCATCTACACAGGAGGTACCATCGGTATGCACACCGACCCCGAGAGTGGCGCTCTCGTGCCCTTCGACTTCCACGCAATCTATGAGGAGTTCCCCGCACTGCGTAGGCTGGGAGCCAATATCGAGGTCTTGCCCTTTGAGCCCATCGACTCGTCGAATGCTTCGTCGGAGTTGTGGGTGAGGCTTGCCGAGAAGATTGCGGAGAATTACGACCGCTTCGATGGTTTTGTGGTGCTACACGGCACAGACACAATGTCTTACAGTGCCAGTGCCCTGAGTTTTATGCTCCACAATTTGGCAAAACCTGTGGTTTTCACGGGAAGCCAGATTCCTATCGGCGTGTTGCGTACGGATGGTAGGGAGAACCTCATTACCGCCATTGAGATTGCCGCTACGAAGGATAGTAAGGGTCGTGCTGCGGTGCCCGAGGTGAGCCTCTACTTCCAGAATAGACTTTTCAGGGGCAATCGCACAACCAAACAGAGTGCCGAGGAACTCTCCGCCTTTGCGTCGAATAATTATCCCCCGCTTGCGGAGGTGGGTGTGAGCATCCACTACAACGAGCAGTTCATTCACCGCCCCGAGAAGGGTGCGGAGTTCTCGGTGCAGACCGCACTCGAAAGGGATGTCGCTGTCATCAAAATCTTCCCCGGACTGACCGAGAGTATCCTGAGGGCTATGCTTGCAAGCGGAGCGAAGGGCGTGGTGCTCGAAACCTATGGCGCAGGTAATGCCCCCACAAAGGAGTGGTTTATTGGTGCCCTGAGGGAGGCTATCGAGAGGGGTGTGAGCGTTGTGAATGTTACCCAGTGTTCCAATGGCGAGGTCAATATGGATATCTACGAGACGGGTGTGGCGTTGCAGAAGATTGGCGTCATCAGCGGTAGGGATATGACCACCGAGGCAGCCGTTACGAAGATGATGTATGTCTTGGCGCAGACCGACAGCCCCGAGGAGCGTGCAAAACTCCTCAAAGAGTCCATTTGTGGCGAGATTGGTAGGTAAAAAACATATATAAAAACAGCACCTTTCGGGGTGCTGTTTTGGGTAAAAAAATATGGTACATTTTTAAGGTACATTTCCAAGAGGGAATGTACCTTATTTTTTACTTGTCGCTACTGCTGCAACTTGCTGATTTTTAGTTTTCCACAAAACTTTTCTGTGAGCCAGATTATGAAGCCGCCAACGAGCGCACCGAGTATCCAGCCAAAGAGTATTTGAGAGAGGAAATGTACGCCCAAATATATGCGAGAATAGCCCACAAAAACAACCCACAATGCCATCCAGCGCCAGTAGCACTTCGAGTCCCTCAGAGCACACCTTCCGATGATGAGAAAAAGGGACATTGTGGTGGCTGCGTGAGCCGAAATTGTGCCGTAACGCCCGAAGATGCAGAACTCCTCTTTGATGGGGTGCCACACAAGGTGGAGGTGCTCCTTGACACCCTCCACACGGTTGGGGCGCAAGACTTGGTAGGTCTCCTTGAAGTAGTTGCAAATCTGGTCGCTGAGCGCCACACCGAGCACCACTGCAAGCAGAATAACAATCATATAGCGCCAACCCCATCTGCGACAGGTGAGCCAGAGGAGAGCGATGTATAGAGGAGCCCAAGTGAGTTTCTCCGAGGTCAGCCACATAAAGCGGTCGAGCACAACACCTCCGTCGAAGTTGAGAAAGAGGGTTGCGCTGTGGTCAAGGGAGGTGAAATTCATTGTTTAAGTGTTTGGGGTGTAGTGTGTTGGGGGTTAGTCGTTGCTGCGCACAAAGTCCAAGTAGTAGAGCAGGGTGGCGATGGCACTGAGCGCTGCTACGAGGTAGGTGCGGGCTGCCCAACGGAGTGAGATTGTGGCTCCTTCCATCTGCTCGGGCGAGAGTATGCGTGTGCCCTGCAACCATTTGAGCGCCCTCTCGGATGCATTGTACTCTACGGGGAGTGTTACGATGGAGAAGAGTGCCGAGGCGGCAATTGTTGCAATGCCAACCCAGAAAATTGCAGGGAAGGAGTTGATGAGCAGGATGCCGATGATGATTACCCAAGTGGAGAGTGTCGATGAGAACTGAATGATGGGGACAAGTGCCGAGCGCAGGCGCAAGGGTGCGTAACCCTGAGCGTGCTGAATGGCGTGTCCACATTCGTGGGCAGCCACAGCCGCAGCCGAAATCGAGGCACTCGAATAGACGCTCTCACTGAGATTGACGGTGCGAGTTGCGGGGTTGTAGTGGTCTGTGAGAATACCTCGGGTGGCAACCACCTTCACATCAAAGATTCCGTGATCACGGAGCATCTTCTCCGCCACATCCTTGCCAGTGTAACCCGAAGGGAAGGGCTCGCGGGAGTATTTCTTGAAGACCGATTGGAGCTTGGCTTGCACGAGAAGACCTGCAACGCCAATGATAATTATCAAAAGAAAGGAAGTGCTCATAGTTGTTCTATTGTTGTTTTTGTTCGGAAATATAACGCTTCTTGGGGGAGGTTTATTACTCCACAAACTTATAGTAGGAGTCTGCTTGGGCGGTGGGTGTGAGGACTATCTCGCTGATGTTTATGTGTGAAGGCTGTGAAAGTGCCCACACGATAGCCTGTGCAACATCCTCGCCAGAGAGGGGTTTGAGTCCCTTGTAAACGCCGTCTGCTCGGTTTTTGTCGCCGTGAAAACGGACAACCGAAAACTCGGTCTCAACCATACCGGGGCGTATCTCGGTCACTCGGATGCGATGACGGAGAAGATCGATGCGCATACCGTGCGAAAGTGCGTGTACGGCGTGCTTGGTGGCGCAATAGACATTACCATTCTCATAAACCTGTGTGCCTGCCGTGGAGCCGAGATTGACGATATGACCGCCCTCGCCTCTTACAATCATACGGTTGGAAATGGCACGAGTGATATAGAGCAAACCCTTGACATTGGTGTCAATCATTGCATTCCAATCCTCGTCGGCACCTTCGTTGATGTGCTCCAAACCCGACGCAAGACCTGCATTATTGACTAAAATATCAATGTTTGCAAACTCCTCGGGGAGCGCACGGAGGGCTGCCTCACACTGTTCTTTGTCCCTCACATCGAAACACTTGGTGTGTACCTGTGCGCCAAACTTCTCTGTGAGTTCGGCTTTGAGTGCAGCGAGCCTGTCGCCACGACGACCAGTGATTATGATTTTGTACCCTTCGCCAGCGAGTGCACGAGCTGTCGCCTCGCCAATTCCCGAAGTTGCCCCAGTAATAAGTGCTACCTTGTTCATACTCTTTGTATAGTTTTTGATTTTTTAGATGGTAAATATACCGAAAATTTCGTACTTTTGAGGGATTGATTGGATTTTTTTATGGCAAAAGAGAGAGTTGAGGTCTTTTTGGCTCGTAGGATTTCCTACAAGAAGGGCGAGAGAAGTGGTGCAATGATTGGCATCGCTCGCATCTCTGTTGCCATCTCGGTGGCGGTTATGCTTGTGGCTATATCGGTCATTGTGGGTTTCAAGGAGGCTCTGCAAGAGAGGCTCACGGGATTGGAAGCACACATCACCGTAGAGCCAGCAGGCTCCCATTATGCGCTTGATGCTAAGTCGCTTACGCTCGATGGTGAGTTTGAGGAGCGAGTGGCGCAGATGGAGGGTTTTCGCTCCATAGTCCCCTATGCTTCCCGTGCGGGTATCATTAAGAGTGGCGAGGCGATGCAGGGAGCCTTACTCAGGGGTGTTACTGCCGACTACGACACGCTATTCTATCGCTCTTGTTTGGTGGAGGGAGCCCTTCCACGCATCGGTGGCGAGGAGCGCAAGAAGGACATTCTCCTGCCCCAGTCGCTCGCCCACCAGCTCAATGTTGGGGTGGGGGATAAGGTGGAGTTTGTCTTCACAAGTGAGGGTGCGCCGATGCGTCGTGATGCCTACAAGGTGTCGGGTATCTACACTTCGGGGCTTGCCTCTATGGAGCAGATGCTTACAATCACGGATATGCGCAATGTCCAGAGGCTCAATGGTTGGGCGGAAGATAGGGTGTCGGGCTATATGATTATGGCAGAGGATATGGAAGCCTCCCGAGAGCTTGTGGGCAATGTGAGGGCGGAGGCATACCTTGCGGGCGATAGTGAGATGTGGCGCACGAGCGATCTCGTAGGCACCTACCCACAACTCTTCGACTGGCTTGCAACGCACGATGTCAATGGTGCAGTGATAATTATCATAATGATTGTCGTGGCAATGCTCAATATGAGCACGGCACTCCTTATCATCATCTTCGAGCGCATCCGTATGATTGGTACGCTCAAAGCGCTCGGTATGCGCAATGGGGGCGTGCAACGACTCTTCCTGCTGTGCGCTTCGAGGGTAATCGCCAGCGGACTCCTCTGGGGTAATGTTGTGGCGGGCGTACTGCTTGGCGTGCAACACCTGACGGGAATCATCACCCTCGACCCCGAGGCATACCTGCTCTCTGCGGTGCCCGTAGCTTTCGGATGGGGTTGGTGGTTGGCAATAGATGTGCTGCTGCCCCTCGTGTTGCTTGCCCTGCTAATGGTGCCAGTGGCGATAACCTCACGAGTGCGCCCCGACCAAACGCTTAAATATCAGTAGCCTACGATAAGACCACGCAACCCCAACTGCATAGAAGTGACTCTTGTGGGAGGGGCAAATTTCAACATCGGAGAGAAATGAAACAGATAGGACAAACCTTTCGCCGTGTGGCAAGCCTTGTGGTGCTCATCTTGATGATGGGTGCCCTCTCGGGCTGCAAACTCATATCACTCAGTAGCTTTGTGCTGAAAGATGCGAAGGTTCTCGCCTTCAACCTCTCGGAGGGGGCAACGGTGGAGATGACCATTGAGAATCGCTCCCCATTCAAGGTTACGGTGGTGGGTGGCAAATTGGTTGCCGACATCAAAGGCGACCCTGTCGGAGAGGTCTATATGCGCACTCCCGTAGTGTTGCCTCGACGCTCCACTGTAACCGTAACTTTCGATGTGGGCTTGCGCTTCTCGTCGCCTATGGCGGCACTCAAAGCGCTCGGTAAGCTCTCCACCTCGCCCGACGACCTGACCATCTCGGGCTATGGCGAGGGTAAGATTTGGTGTTTCACGAAGCGTTATGAGCGTAGCGGTGTGCCCATTTCAAAATTTATCAGTATCTTTGGCGAACCATCCAAGTACCTAAACAAATAGTAGATAGCGATGACACTGAAACATTTGACACTCACACTCTTTGCCCTCGTTGGCACAACGATGATAGCTCTTGCACAAGAGCCCGAAATCCCCACTGCACCTACCGTACCCACCGACATTCCCTCGGAGGAGGTTACTCAGGAGGAGTTGGTGGTGGTTGAAGATGTGCCTCAGCAGAAGGTTTTGGATGTGAAGACCACGATACATAGCAGCGCACAGGAGGCGATGGATAAGTACAACGCTCAGACCTCGCCCAAAGAGGTCTATAAGGGCTACCGTATTCGCATCTTTGCGAGCCACACACAGTCGGCACGCACCGATGCCGAGGAGGCAATCGCACTCTTCAAGGAGAATTTCAATGCCCCCGTCTATTTCGCCTACGAAAACCCATATTTCATTGTGACGGCTGGCAACTGCCTCACACACGAGGAGGCTATCGTACATCTCTCGAAGGTCAAACGCATCTTCCCTAAGGCGTTCATCATTAGCTGCGACATCCCTGCCGAGGCGCTCATCCACAAACCCGAGCCCAAGCCCGAGGTTGTTGCCACTGCGGAGTCTGAGCCAACAGCCGAGCCCGAACCCACATCCGAGCCCGAACCCACATCCGCAGAGGAAGTTAGTAACGAGTAGTAGGTAGTTGCTTTTCCTTAAAGCCATTAAGGAGCTTAGAGCCCTTAGGGCATAGCAAAGTTAGGGAAGAAAACGCAGTTTTTCGCCAAAAGTTTTTGGGCGACTTTTTGCAGAAAGTCGCAAATAAAAGAGATAAAAAAAGGGGCTCAAAGCCCCTTTTTTTGAATTTACACGGTCATAATCTCTTTCTCTTTGGCACCAACGAGTTCGTCGAGCTTCTTGGTATAGCGGTCGATGAGCTTCTGTGCGTCATTCTCACCGTCCTTTGCCACATCCTCGGGCATACCATCTTTCTGTGCCTTCTTGAAAGCCTCAACGGCATCACGCCTTGCGTTGCGGAGGCTCACCTTGCCAGTCTCGGCATAGCCCTTCACCTGCTTTACAAGCTCCTTACGGCGATCCTCGGTAAGGGCGGGGATCGAGAGGCGGATGTGCTCGCCATTGTTGGAGGGTGTCAGACCAATGTTGCTCACGAGGATAGCCCTCTCAATGGGGGCAATCATATTCTTGTCCCAAGGCTGGATCAGGATGGTCTTCGCATCAGGCACGGTAACGCTCGAAACCTGCTCGATGGGGGTCGCCATACCATAATACTCCACCATAATGCCTTTTAGCACGTGTTGGCTTGCCTTGCCTGCACGCACGCTCAAAAGAGCCTCTTCGAGGTGGGCGATGGCTTTGGACATCTTCTCCTCCGCCATTTCCAAAATCAATACGCTGTCGTCGTTCATAGTTGTTGTGTTTTATTGAGTTGTAATTATTTTTAGTTACTTCAACATTTCGCCTGCACGCTCCACAATGGCTGTGAGTGCCTTGCGTGAGTAGGCGGTGCTGTGGAGAGCTATTGTGCCGTCACGCCCCACGAGGATGTTGCGTGGTATCTCCTGCTCGGCAAAGAGCTCAAAGATTGCCCTATTGGGGTCTTCGCCCGAGATGTAGGGGTAGCCCTTCTTGCGAAGCCACGCCCTCACGGTTGCAATGTTCTCCTCACGGGCGATGGGGAGGAAGATGAAATCCTCACTCTCCAAGAGGGTCGCAAACTCTGCGGAGTCAGCAAACCACTTAAACTCCTTGCGGCACGAGGGACACCAGCTCGCCCAAAGGCATACCCATACGACCTTGCCCTCCAAACTCTCACTCTCCACCGTGCTGCCATCCATCATCCTGACGGAGAAGGTGGGGAGCTTGTCGCCCACATCCACACGGGCGTAGGGGTCGCTCTGGCAGAGTGTGGGGATGGCTACTGAGAGTAGTGCCACGAGTGTGAGCAGTCGCCTCATAGGGTTGGAGGCTTAGTTGTGCACGAGGGTGCCACACTCCTCGCCTTCGAGAACTTTTTGGAGGTTGCCCTCGGTGTCCATATCGAAGACGATGATGGGGAGTTTGTTCTCCTTGCAGAGAGTAAAGGCAGTAAGGTCCATAATTTTGAGTCCTTTGCCATATACCTCGTCGAAGGTTATGGTGTCGTACTTGGTTGCTGTGGGGTCTTTCTCGGGGTCGGCAGTATATACGCCATCCACACGGGTGCCTTTGAGGAGCACCTCAGCCTCAATCTCCACACCACGAAGCGCCGAAGCACTGTCGGTCGAGAAATAGGGGTTGGATGTACCGCCACCGATGATTACCACATAGCCAGCCTCCAAATATTCGAGCGCTTTGGCTTTGGAGAAATACTCGCCAATGGGCTCCATACGGATAGATGTGAGCACTTTGGTCTTCACGCCTACGCTTTCGAGGTGGCTGTGGAGTGCAAGGGAGTTGATGATTGTTGCGAGCATACCCATCTGGTCGCCCTTCACACGATCGAAGCCACGACCTACGCCCTGCAAACCTCGGAAGATGTTGCCACCGCCAATGACGATACCGATCTGCACGCCACACTCAACGGCTTTTTTGATTTGCTGCGAATAGCTGTCGAGCACCTCGGTCGAAAGACCTTTGCCACTCTCGCCTGCGAGCGACTCGCCACTAAGTTTCAGAAGAATTCTTTTGTACTTCATATTTTGCTATATTGTTGTTTGTCACAAGGGGTTGTGTTGGTGCGATGATATACCACACCAATATCGCTACGAATATACAACTTTTTTCCAAAATACCCAAAACTCAGGGCAATTAGTGGTGTGTGTTTGGGGTTGGGGATGAAATTTCTTTTTTCAACTTTCAATTTTCAACTTTAATCGATATATTTGCACTATTGTAGCAAAATGTGCAGTGAAAAATAGCGAATACAAATACCTCGATAGCGTCACTTCGCCAGCCGACTTGAAGGCGCTCCCTCTCTCGGCACTCCCCACCTATTGTGAGGAGGTGAGAGATTGGATTGTGCGCACCTGTGCCGAAAATCCCGGGCACCTCTCGTCAAGCCTCGGTGCGGTGGAGATTGCTGTGGCTATTCACTATGTCTTCGACTTCCCCACCGATAAGGTTGTGTGGGATGTGGGTCATCAGGCATACGCCCACAAGATTATCACGGGTCGCAAGGAGGCGCTCGCCATACAGCGTACGCTGGGTGGAATTGCGGGCTTCCCCCGTATGGAGGAGGGCGATTCGTTTGGTGCGGGTCACTCGTCGGTATCCATCTCGGCAGCCTATGGTCTTGCGGAGGCGGCGGCAATGAAGGGCTCGGGCGAGAGTGTTATAGCTGTGATTGGCGACGGCGCAATGACAGGTGGTCTGGCTTTTGAGGGTCTTAACAATGCAGGTGCGTCGAAGGCTAATATCCTCGTGATACTCAACGATAACCGTCAGAGTATCGACACCAATGTGGGTGCGCTCCGCAAGCATATGCTACGCATCACATCCTCACATAAGTATAACGCTATGAAGCGCAGAGTGTGGGGTGGTCTGAGGTTTGCGCCACGCTTGCGCTCGCTCTTGCAGGTGGGTGCTCACGCCATTAAGCGAGGCATTCTGCGCCAGAGCAACCTCTTTGAGAGTATGAACTTCCGCTACTTCGGACCCACTGATGGTCACGATGTGCAGGTGCTCGTGAGGACACTCCGTGCGCTGAAAAACATAGAGGGTCCCAAGCTCCTCCACGCAATGACCATCAAGGGTAAGGGCTATAAGCCCGCCGAGGAGGGCGACCCGGCAGTTTGGCACTCCCCGGGTAGGTTCAATCCCGCAACGGGTGAGAGGGTGCCTTCGGGTGGAGGTGCTGCCAAGTACCAGTATGTCTTTGGTCGTGCGCTCTTGGAGTTGGCAAAGGGCGACAGGAGGGTTGTGGGCGTAACCCCCGCAATGGCTACGGGTTCGTCGATGAACATTCTCCAAGCCGAGATGCCCGAAAGGGTGTTTGATGTGGGTATTGCCGAGGGACACGCTGTTACCTTCTCTGCGGGTTTGGCGGCAGGTGGTATGGTGCCCTTCTGTGCCATCTACTCCTCATTTATGCAGAGGGCATACGACAATGTAATTCACGATGTTGCGCTCCAAAATCTCAAAGTTGTCTTCTGCCTCGACAGGGCAGGTATTGTGGGTGAGGACGGCGCAACACACCACGGCGAGTTCGATATCGCCTATATGCGCCCCATACCCAACCTCCGCATCCTTGCGCCCCGCAACGAGCAGGAGTTGAGGGATGCGATGTACACCGCCTACAAGGGCGAGGGTCCCTATGTTATCCGCTACCCACGAGGTCGTGCGGCGGGCGTAGACGAGGGTGCTATGAAGGTGCTTTCGGAGGGTAAGGCTGAGATTTTGCGTGAGGGTGGGGATGTCGCCCTGCTTACGCTCGGTCATACCGCCAAAGATGGTGCGGTGGCGGCAGAGATGGCTGCGAAGGAGGGTATCTCGGTGTGCCATATCGACCTCCGCTGGGCTAAACCTCTCGATGAAGAGATGCTCCGCTATGTGGCAGATAACTTCCAGAGGGTTGTGACCGTTGAAGATGGCGTGCTCAATGGTGGCGTGGGTGGCGCTGTGGCAGACTGGATGCTCGACAATGGCTACTCGCCCAAGATTGTTCGCCTCGGTATTGATGACGAATTTGTGGAGCACGGCTCTGTGAGTCAGCTCAAAGAGCGATGTGGCTACGATGCGGAGGGTATCCTCTCGGCAATCAAGAGCCTCTAAAAGTGTCAATAATGATAAAACGATAGTGGCGAGAAGTTTTGCTTCTCGCCACTATCGTTTTCGTATCTCCTTATCACGCCTACAACACCAACTCGGCACAGTTGTGCTCCGTTTCGTGGAGGCGGAGGGAGTAGAGTCGGACACCTTCGGGGAGGTGGGGAGCTATGAGCCCAGCAAAGTGGGCAAGCAAGTTCTCGCAAGTGGGTTGCCACTCGACAGCGTTGATGCGCTCAAAGTGACGGCAGAGAACATTCAAAATCTCCTCCGTTTCGGCGCACCTGCGCAGGGTTAATGAGTGGTCAAACTGAGCCACCACCGTGCGCTCCACAACGCTCTTTATCTCGCCAAAGTCGAGAGCCATACCCAT
Source organism: Tidjanibacter sp. (assembly GCA_017648105.1). GTDB lineage: Bacteria > Bacteroidota > Bacteroidia > Bacteroidales > Rikenellaceae > Tidjanibacter. Next base: position 6,401 of record JAGCJH010000038.1, on the reverse strand, counting down.
CTTCGCACCCTCCTCGGTTTGCACCGCATCGCTCTCCACAGTCACCTCAAAGCGGTAGGAGTGACCGTGAATTTGGTTGCACAAGCCGTCGTAACCAACAAGTGCGTGCGCCATTTCGAGGCGGAAGAGTTTTGTCAGTCGGAGGCTACTCATCGTCGTCAAGGTGGCTAACATCTATTTGGCGCGAGAGGGGCTCCATAAGACTGATGAAAGTCTCGGTGCCTACGACTCCCGGGATATTGCGAATCTTCTCCGCAAGGGTGCGCATAAGGTGCTCATTGTCTTTGCAGTACATCTTGATGAGGAGGTTGTGCTCGCCAGTGATGTAGTGGCACTCGACAACCTCAGGGATGTGTTTGAGGTTGTCGATGGTTGCCGATTCGAGCGAGGGCTCTTGCACCCTGATGCCCACAAAGGCACACACATCATAACCCACAAGGCGAGGATCTACAACCAATCTCGACCCGAGGATGACGCCCTGCTCATCGAGCTTCTTGACCCTCTGGTGGATTGCTGCACCCGAGATACCACACTCCCTTGCAATCTCCAAGAAGGGCATACGGGCATTACGCACGAGCAGTTGGAGAATCTTGCGGTCTATTTTGTCTATGATAACCTTTGCCATAGCGAATGATGGAGTGGGTGACTATTTGAGCACACCAAGCTCCTTACCAATCTTGGTGAAGGCTGCGATACATTTGTCGAGGTGCTCACGAGTGTGACCTGCCGAAACCTGTACACGGATGCGAGCCTGACCTTTGGGAACTACGGGATAGTAGAAACCAGTCACATAGATACCCTCTTCGAGAAGTTTGGCAGCCATAACCTGCGAAAGGGGTGCGTCGTAGAGCATTACAGCACAGATTGCACTCTGGGTGGGCTTGATGTCGAAGCCTGCCTCCAACATCTTGGTGCGGAAGTACTCCACATTCTCCACGAGTTTGTCGTGAATCTCGTTGCTCTCGGCGAGCATCTTGAAGACCTCGATGCTTGCACCCACAACTGCGGGGGGTACGGAGTTGGAGAAGAGGTAGGGGCGTGAGCGCTGGCGGAGCATTTCGATAATCTCCTTACGACCAGTTGTGAAACCACCCACAGCACCACCAAACGCCTTGCCGAGCGTACCAGTGATGATATCCACCTCGCCACGACAGTTGTAGAGCTCGGTCACACCACGACCAGTAGCACCCACAACACCTGCCGAGTGGCACTCATCGACCATCACGAGGGCATCATATTTGTTTGCAAGGGCAAGAATCTCATCCATTTTTGCCACATTACCATCCATCGAGAAGACACCGTCGGTCACGATGATGCGGAAGCGCTGAGCCTGTGCGAGTTTGAGGCAATTTTCGAGCTCCTCCATATCGGCATTGGCGTAGCGGTAACGAACAGCCTTGCAAAGCCTTACGCCATCAATGATGGATGCGTGGTTGAGCGAGTCGCTGATGATTGCGTCCTGCTCGGTGAAAAGAGGCTCAAATACACCACCATTGGCATCGAAACAAGCAGCATAGAGGATGGTGTCCTCGGTGCCGAAGTAGTCTGCAATAGCCTTTTCGAGCTCTTTGTGCATATCCTGACAGCCGCAGATGAACCTTACCGAAGACATACCGAAGCCCCTATCGTCGAGAGCCTTCTTGGCAGCCTCGATGAGGCGTGGGTTGTCCGACAGACCGAGGTAGTTGTTTGCACAGAAGTTGAGTACCTCTTTGCCACCTACCTCAATGGCTGCCTTCTGGGGCGAAGTGATGATGCGCTCTACTTTGTAAAGACCTGCCTCACGGATGTCGGCGAGTTCTTTTTGGAGATGTTCTTTGATTTTGCCGTACATAGTTGTTGTTAATTTAGGTTTGTTTGATTACAATTTGTTACAAAGATAGAAAACAAAGTTGAAATCTGACACCCAAAATCCGATTTTTTTGCCCCAACACTAAAACATAGAGCATTTTAGCACCAAAACAACCGCTTAAATTCTCAATTCTCAATTTTTAATTCTCAATTCAAAATTGTATCTTTGTCGCTCCAAAGAGCGAAACAACGAAAAACACTCAATAATAGATTATTATGCAGACAATCGACACTTACAAATTTGAGGGCAAACGCGCGATTATTCGTGTAGATTTCAATGTGCCTCTCGACAAAGAGTTCAATGTGACCGACGACACCCGTATCCGTGCCGCAATCCCCACCATCAAGAAAGTTTTGGCAGGTGGCGGTAGCGTAATCCTTATGTCGCACCTCGGTCGTCCCAAGAAAAATAACGACGAGAAATACTCCCTCTCGCACATCATCTCCACAGTGGAGGCTCGCCTCGGTGTGAAGGTGCTCTTCGCAGGCGACTGTATGGGTGAGAAGGCTGCCGAGATGGCTGCTGCTCTCAAACCCGGTGAGGTGCTCCTCTTGGAGAACCTTCGCTTCTATGCAGAGGAGGAGGGCAAACCCCGTGGTCTTGCAGAGGATGCAACCGACGAGGAGAAGAAAGAGGCAAAGAAAGCTGTTAAGGAGAGCCAGAAAGAGTTTGTTAAGAAACTCGCTTCCTATGCAGACTGCTACATCAACGATGCATTCGGTACTGCTCACCGTGCGCACGCTTCGACCGCACTTATCGCAGACTACTTCCCCAACGACAAGATGTTTGGCTATGTTATGGAGGGCGAGTTGAAGGCTATTGAGAGCGTTATGGAGAACCCCCAGCGTCCCTTTGTGGCTATCGTTGGTGGCTCGAAAGTTTCGACCAAAATCTCGATTATCGAGACCTTGATGGAGAAATGCGATAAGATTATCATCGGTGGTGGTATGACCTACACCTTCTCGGCTGCTCTCGGTGGCAAGGTAGGTAAGTCTATCTGCGAGCCCGATATGTTTGAGACTGCCCTTGGCATCTTGAAGAAAGCAGAGGAGCGTGGCATCAAGTTTGTAATGTCGCCCGACGCACTCGTTGCAGATGACTTCTCCAACGACGCAAACACCAAAGAGGCACCCGCAAATGATATTGAGGATGCTTGGGAAGGCGTGGATATCGCTTCGGAGGGTAAAAAACTTTTCCGTGAGGAGATTTTGGATTGCAAGACTATCCTTTGGAATGGTCCCGTAGGTGTGTTCGAGATTGAGAAGTTCTCGACCGGTTCCCGTGCAGTTGCAGAGGCTATCGCAGAGGCAACCCAGACTAAGGGTGCTTATTCACTCATCGGTGGTGGCGATAGCGTTGCTTGCATCAACAAGTTTGGCTTGGCAGACAAGGTAAGCTATGTATCTACCGGTGGTGGCGCACTCCTCGAATTTATCGAGGGCAAAGAGCTTCCTGGTGTGGCTGCAATCAAAAACGCATAGCGCAAACGACAGCTGCGTTACGCAATAAAAACTCCCCCGCATTTACATCACAGTAAAGTGCGGGGGAGTTTTTTGTACACGGGTATCGAGAGGTTGGGGGCTGCCATTTATGCTCGTTTGACAAACCTCACCCGCCCGTTGGGCACCCTCTCCTAACTTAGGAGAGGGAGTTTTTGTTGGTGGGTATCTTTTCTAATACCGAGAATATCAAGGAAATTCTCAATTCTCAATTCTCAATTCCCCTCTTGGGTATCTTTTTTAATACCCAACCCCTTGTTGTGTTCTCTTTTGTTGGGGGGGGGATAAAAAAAGTGCGACCCCAACGAGGTCGCACCTAAATTCTAAATTTCCAATTAGTCCAGTTTCGAGCCGTATGCCAAGTCACCAGCATCGCCCAAGCCGGGGATGATGTAGCTCTGGGCGGAGAGTTCGGGATCGACCGATGCGCACCAGATGTGTGCGTCGTGGGGGAGGTTTTTCTCCAAGTATTCAACGCCCGCCTCGCTGGCAATGACCGACACAATGTGCAACTCCTTGGGGCTTCCACCCTTGGCAACGAGTGCCTCGTAGGAATAGACAAGCGAAGTGCCAGTAGCAAGCATAGGATCCACGAGAATCAGGATTTTACCCTCCAAAACACCGCACGAGATATACTCAACCTTAACCTCAAATGAGCCATCCTTGTGGTGTTTGCGGTAGGCGGTAACAAATGCGTTCTGTGCGCCATCGAAGTAGTTGAGGAAGCCGTGGTGGAAGGGAAGACCTGCACGCAATACGGTAGCGAGTACAATCTTATCGTTGGAGAGCATAATCTGAGCCTCGCCAAGTGGGGTCTCTACAATCTGGGGTGTGTAGTTGAGTGTGCGGCTGATCTCATAGGCGCAAATCTCAGCGATGCGCTCCAAGTTGCGGCGGAAGCGCATACTGTCACCCTGAATATTCACATCACGAATCTCTGCGAGAAACTTGTTGAGAACTGAGTTCTCCTTGTCAAGAATGTGTACCATACCTTTATCTATATATAATTAGTGATTTGTTTCAACTCTAATAGAGGAAGTTATTGAAGGGGTAGCGACCAGCGTGTATCTCCCTAACCATACCATAAAGGTCGGTGCGGAACTTGTCGATGTTGGTCTTGTTGATTGCCGAGAGGAAGATGCAAGGGGTGTTTGCCTTTGCAATCCAGCTACGCTGCAACTCTTCGAGCGAGATGTTCTCCTTGGTTGCAGGCGTGAGGTCGTCCTCCTCCTTGGGTGTCCAAGTATAGGCGTCAATCTTATTGAATACCAGATAGACGGGCTTGTCGCTGGCGCCAATCTCCGCAAGGGTCTGCTTTACAACATTGAGCTGATCCTCAAATGCGGGGTGGGAGATATCCACAACGTGAATCAGCAGGTCCGCCTCCCTAACCTCATCGAGCGTCGATTTGAACGCCTCGACGAGCTGGTGGGGCAACTTGCGAATGAAACCTACGGTGTCCGACATCAAGAAGGGTAGGTTGTCGAAAACAACCTTCCTAACGGTCGTGTCGAGCGTTGCAAAAAGTTTATTCTCGGCAAAAACATCACTCTTACTGATGAGGTTCATAAGCGTCGATTTGCCCACATTGGTGTAGCCTACGAGCGCAACCCTCACCATCGAGCCCCTATTGCTCCTCTGCACAGCCATCTGGCGGTCAATCTTTTTGAGCTCCTCTTTGAGTTTGGAGATGTTGTTGCGCACAACCCTTCGGTCGGTCTCAATCTCTCTCTCACCCGAGCCACCACGAGTACCCGTACCACCACGCTGGCGCTCCAAGTGTGTCCACATACCCGTCAGGCGGGGGAGCATATACTCATACTGCGCAAGTTTAACCTGCGTCTTTGCGTATGCAGTGCGTGCCCTCTGTACGAAGATGTCGAGGATGAGCCTTGTGCGGTCGGAGATGCGCTTGCCCACAGCCTTCTCGATGTTGCGGGTCTGCGAAGGGGAGAGCTCGTCGTCGAAGATAATCACATCGACCTCGTGCTCCTCACACCAATCACGAATCTCCTCCAATTTACCGGGTCCCACAAAGTAGCGACTATCGGGCGTGGGGAGTTTCTGAACGAAGCGGTGCTCAGTCACGATATTGGCGGTCTCGGCGAGAAATTCGAGCTCGTCGAGGTACTCCTCCACCTGCGCCATAGGTTGGCGGTCACGGCACACCGCTACGAGAACTGCCCTCTCGTACTCACGGTTGATAGTTGGTGTATTGTTGTCCTGTGTTGCCATTGGGTGTCATCGCCACAACTCCCCGATTTTTGTGGGGCTCTTGGTGGCAAAAGTGTTCTAAAAAAAGGGGACTCGAAAAAAGCAAGTCCCCAGTGTTTTTGTATTATCCGTAAGTGTTGCTCCCCAAAGACTACTGCAAACGGCAGTCGATAGGCAAGATGTAGAATACACGCACGAGCTGGTCACGCTGACGACCGGGTGTCCAGCGGGGCGATTTCATAAGCACCCTGCGAGCCTCGTCCTCATATACCTTATCGGGCGATTGGAGGAACTCGATACCACCGATGCTACCATCTTTCTCAACCACAAATTTCATAACAACCCTACCCTGAATACCGTTCTCGGCAGCGATTGCAGGAATCTTGAACTCGCCGCTGAACCACGCACGGAAGGTGTTGAGGTCGCCACCCATAAACGAAGGCATAACCTCTACTTTCACGAATACGGGCTCCTCCTCGATAGTCTCCTCAACCTCGATAGCCTCCACGATAATCTCGTCCTCGGTGAAGTCCTGGAAATCAAACTCCTCCTCAATCACGGTGTCATTTTTCACGACATTGATGGCGTTGGTGATGAGTTTCACAGCCTGCTTAACAGGTGCTTGGGGTTTGGGCTCCTCGGTTTTGGTTACATCGATAAGCTCAACCTCTACCTCGGCACCAGTAACTTCAATGATTTCGATTGCTTTTTTGCTCTGACCTACGCTGAATGCAACAAGGCAGAGTGCGAGCGAGAAAATCAAACCAATCTCCAAGAAGATACCTTTGCGGTTTTGGAGGTCTACTTTGGGATTCTTTTTAACTTCCATTATTGTT
>JAGCJH010000002.1 GCA_017648105.1 Tidjanibacter sp. | reverse complement strand
GGTTGCCCCTGCTGCTTACATCGTGTGGCAGAATCTTTTTAACTCTTGGCAGTTATCAAGGAAAAACTGATTCTCTCGGGTAAATTTTGCACCGCACTGCGATAGGCGAGTTCCTCATTTACGTTCAGTAAACTGCGGACTCGCCTTCTTGTTTGGCACAAAATTTCCTCCGCGAAAATCGTTTTTCACCACTTTGCTTTGGTGAGAACCACCAGCACAAAAGCGTCATTCTGACGCCGCCTAAAATACGCTCGCCTCTATGCGTTTTTACCACTACCTACCGGCATACTGCGGAGGGGTGGTTCCTTCTTTCTCTTGTTTAGTTCTCCTTGAAATCGACATATTCGCCAACATCATCGCTGACACGCTTTTTTGTTCTGGGGGCGCTCTTGACCCTCACTCTACCCTCATCGGGATTTTCAGGGCGGGAGGTGTTCTGGTAGCCTCCAAAGCTCCAAGTGTAGCCCTTGAACTCCTCGCCACGCTCACTCGCCTCACGCTGTGCTCTGCGCACTTTGTAGCGGAAGATGAGGGCTCCGACGAGGGCAATGAAGATGATGATGCCCACGAAGTAGAAGATAATGCTGAAAATGTCGCCCAACGAGATTGCGCCCGTCAGAATCAAGAAGAGAAGGATAATCCCTATCCAGAGTCTTGTTTCACTTCTCATAATCGGTTGTGTTTGATTGGTTGTTTTATTTTGGTTTTCTACAAGCTTATTTATTTACACGAAAGACCCTCTTCACGCCATCTATGCGCTGGATGTTGTGGGTTACCATATCGGCAATCTGCGACGAGCCAACCTCCACATTCACAACGCCACCTAACAAGTTGTCCCTCATAGGCGAGAGGGCTATGGAGCGAATGGTGATGCCGAGTGAACCGATAGTTTCGGTTATCTGGTTCAGCAGACCGCCACGATCCTCTGCCACGACCCTGATGGAGGCGATGAATCGACCTTTGCTCTGCTCGCCCTTCCAGCGTGCTGCAATCACACGATAGGGGTACTGCTCTTTGAGCCTGCGGGCATTGGGGCAGTCTGTGCGGTGGATTGTCACACCCTTGTTGATTGTCGTGAAGCCGAAGACTTCATCGCCAAATATGGGGTTGCAACAGCGTGCAGTGTGCCACTCCAAGCCGAGAATATCCTCGCCCAATACGAGTTCCTCGACATCGTTTTTAGCCTGCACTTTTGCGGTTGTGGGTGCTTTGGGAGGTGCGGGTGGAGTGGGGGTATCCTCGCCACTGAGGTGGCGTGCGATAATCTCCTTCACATCGCCCATATCAATTCTCTCATCGACAATCTGTCCATAGAGCTCCATACCTGTGCGCAATTTGTAGTGTTTGCACAGAAGCGTCACGGCATCGTCGATTGCAATCGAGAGTTTCCAGTTCTTGATTTTGCGCTCCAACTCCTCACGACCGAGGCGTGCGAGTTTGCTCTCCTCCTCACGCAGAAAGGCTTTGATGCGACTTCGAGCCTTGCTCGTAACGACCACCGTGAGCCAGTCTGCTTTGGGTTTTTGGTTCTTGGATGTAAGGATTGTTATAATGTCGCCATTGTGGAGAGGCTCCTTGATGGATACATTCCTATCGCCAATTTTCGCACCCACGCAACTACTTCCCACTGAGGTGTGGATGTCGAATGCAAAGTCCAAGACCGTAGCCCCCTCGGGCAACTTGCGGATGTCGCCTTTGGGTGTGAAGACAAAGACCTCACGGTTGGTGGCGTAGGCATCGAGCTTATTGTTGAGTCCCGACTTGCTGTCGCTCTCCTCCATAATCTCACGCAACTTGCTGAGCCACTCCTCGTGACTTATTGAGCCACCGCCCACGCCCTTATAGCGCCAGTGGGCAGCAATGCCTCGCTCTGCCACCTCGTCCATACGCTCCGTGCGAATCTGAATCTCCACCCACTCGCCAAATGCCGATACGGTGGTGTGGAGCGACTCATAGCCGTTGCTCTTGGGGATGGATATCCAGTCCCTCATACGCTCGGGGTTGGGTGTGTAGTAATCCGTGACGAACGAGAAGACGCTCCAACACTGCATCTTCTCCTGCGCCCTCTCACACTCGATGATGATGCGGATGGCGAAGATGTCGAATACCTCCTCAAAGGCGACCTTCTGCTTTTGCATCTTGCGCCAGATGGAGTAGATGCTCTTTGTGCGACTTTTCAGGTGGTAGCGAATGCCACTCTCCTTCATACGCTTTTCGATGGGGGCGAGGGTGTCGGCAATCAGAGCCTCCCTGCGCTGTGCGCTCTCGTCGAGCTTCTGCTTTATCTCTGCGTATGCTTTGGGCTCAATGTGTGCAAAGGAGATCTCCTCCAACTCGCTCTTGATGTTGTAGAGTCCGAGTTTGTGGGCAATCTGCGCATAGAGATTCATACTCTCCCACGACTTCTGCAACTGCTTCTCCTCGGGGAACATATCAATGCTACGCATCACCTCCAAGCGGTCGGCAAGTTTCAGGAGGATAACCCTCGGGTCTGCCGAGTAGGTGATGATAAGGTCACGGAAATTGTCTATCTGGCTCTTATCGGCATTGGTCTTGATGCTCGATATGTCGTTCATACCAAGTATGATGCCGACGGGAGCCTCGCCAAAGAGGGTGTTGATTTCCGAGAGGGGTATGAGTTCCATTCGTGCTGCATCGTGCAGAAGAGCAGCCACGACGGAGTTTCTGCCCAAGCCAATCTCGCACGCCACAATGCGGGCGGTGCGAATGGAGTGCTCAACCAGTGGAGAGCCGTCGTAGCGCACCTTGCCGTCGAGTGCTTCGAGCGCCATACTGAGGGCTTTGGTTATGAGCCCCACGCTATGGTCGCTGAACATTCCCGCACAGGTGGATAGGAAATCTTTATATTTTTCGGTTTGTGTCATTACTTATTCTCTTGTGACTACCTAATTATATTGCTAACGGCTGTGACGCCCTGTTTATTGTAGCGCCACAGCCGTTAGGTGTATAGACTTAACTTGCTTGTGGGCTACCCACTACCAAATGATAACTCGCTCCTCGGGAGCACGGTACATTGCACCATCGGTAATACCGAATGCCTCATACCAATCCGCAATATTGGGCAGAGTGCCATTCACTCTCCATTTGCCCAACGAGTGGGGATCGATTTTTGTGAGGCGCACAATCTCCTGCTCACGGATATTCTGTGCCCAGAGGGTTGCGTAGGCGATGTAGAATCGCTGCTCGGCAGTGAAACCATCGATAGGCTCGGGATGAACGCCTGCCCACGAGTTTTTGAGAGCTGTCATTGCTACCCTCACGCCACCCTGGTCAGCGATATTCTCGCCCAGAGTGAAGCGACCGTTGGCGTGTAAGCCATCGCTGTTCACCTCGATAGCGTCGAACTGATCTACAAGCACTTGTGCTCTCTGGTCGAATGCCTCGGCATCCTCCTTTGTCCACCAGTCGTTCAGGTTGCCGTCCTTGTCATACTGGCGTCCCTGATCATCGAAACCGTGTGTCATCTCGTGACCGATAACCACACCAATTGCGCCATAGTTTACAGCGTCATCAGCCTCGGGGTTGAAGAAGGGAGGTTGGAGAATGGCTGCGGGGAAGCAAATCTCGTTGGTTGTGGGGTTGTAGTAAGCATTTACGGTCTGGGGGCTCATAAGCCACTTAGCCTTATCTACGGGCTGACCGAGGTCTTTCAGGTTGTCGGCGGTGTGCCAAGCGCTCACATTGCGGAGGTTTTCGAGGTAACTCTTCGCAGGGTCAATGGAGAGGCTCTCGTAGCCCTCCCAGCTATCGGGATAGCCAATCTTTACAGTGAAGGAGGCGAGTTTCTCGTGAGCCTTTGCCTTCGTTGCGTCGCTCATCCAGTCCAGTGCGTCGATGTGCTCGCCAAGTGCTACTTGGAGGTTAGCAACGATTTCGAGCATCTTCTCCTTGTACTCTGCGGGGAAGAACTTGCTCACATATTTCAGACCCACAGCCTCCGAGAGATTGCCATCGGCAACAGACAATGCACGCTTCCAACGGGGGCGCTGCTGCTCGCTGCCCGAGAGGGTGCGACCATAGAACTCAAAACTTGCAGCCGTGAAATCGTCGGAGAGGTAGTTGGCAGCGCTGCGAATCTCGTGGAAGAGGAGGTAGTCTTTAATGGTGCGGAGCGACTCCTTGCCGATGAGTTGGTTTGCCTTTTTGAGGGCGGGAAGCTGACTTACAACCAACTCCTCGGGCATCTGGAAGCCCATAGCCTCTGCGTAGGCATCCCAGTTTATGTTGCGCAGTGTCTTGCGGAGGGTTGTCAAGGAGAGCTTATTGTAGTTCTTCTGGGGGTTACGACGCTCTACGGGGGTGAAGTGCGACTCTGCCAGTGAGTTCTCAATCTTCATAACCGACTGTGCAATTCTCTCTGCCTCCTCGGGGGTGTAGCCTGCAAGGGTGGTGACTTTCTTGATGAAGGCGATGTATGCCTCACGGATGGTGGCGCTACTCTCCTCGAAGTAGTAGTCACGCTGACCCATACCAAGACCCGCCTGTGCGAGGTAGAGAACATTGGTCGAGGTGTTCTTCTCGTCGGCACCTACGCCCGAAGCGAAGAAGGGGTTGGCACTGGTGCGGTGGATTGCGCCCAAGAGTGCAGATAGGTCGCTACGGCTATCGAGTGCCTCGATACGCTCCAAATATGCTTTTAAGGGGGCTGCGCCCTCCTCGTTGAGCCTTACACTATCCAAACCGAGGCGGTATAAATCGGAGAGTTTCTGCTCCACAGTGCCCTGCTCTGCGGTGCTCCTTTCGAGCTCATCGAAGAGCTCTTTCACACGCAACTCATTGCTCTGGCGGAGCATATCGAATGCGCCAAAGCGTGAATACTCGGGCGTCAGTGGGTGGTTGCGCTGCCAGCCAGCAGTGAAGTGCTCATAGAAATCTTCGTTCAGAGCAATGCTCTCATCGAAGTTTGCGGGGTCGAGGGCAGGGGTTTTCTTTTCACCACAGCACGAAGAGAGTGCAGCAGCAGAGAAGAGGATAATCATTGCTTTTTTCATAAATTATAGTTGTCTTAAATTTAGTCTATCAGTTCGGGCGGGCACTTTGTGCCCGATGAAAAAGCGGGCGAGGGGAGTGCCAAAAGCCTTATTTTTTGCAAAGATAAAATTTTTTCTTATATTTGTACTAACTACAACGAAAAACTAACCCTTAAAATGGAGAATATTATGAAACGATTTTTTACATTTTTCGCAGTGGTAGTTCTCTCGCTGATGACCATTCTGCCCGCATCGGCACAAGATTATAGCCTGCCACAAACAACCTACAACAAAAGAGTCCATATAGGTGTTGGCGCATTGTCAGTCCCCGATATTTTCGGAATTCTTATAGCGGGTTTGAGCTCTTTGGAGTTTGATGAGGGTAGCAATGCAACCGCCATCACACCCTGCACAAACCCCTCGTTTGAGATGCTGTGGAATAATGACCATTGGTTCTCCTACGGTTTTTCCTTTGCGTTTGGTTGCGCTTCGGGTAGCGTGGAAACGGCAGAGGGCTTTGTGAAGAAGAGAACAAATGTGTTCTATCCCACCATTGGATTTGTGGCAGAAACACGCTATTATCAAAATAATGGTTTTGCATTGTATGGCTCGTGGGGTTTGGATGCGACGATCTATGCGGTGGAGCAAAACTACTTCGATGGCAGCGCTTCTTCGTCGTTGGATGCGGCTATCTATCCCTGCTTGGATGTCTATCCTCTCTGCTTCCGCAGTGGCGAGAAATTGGGCATCTATGCCGAGGTCGGTTGGGGCTCACGAGGCGTGGCAAATGTCGGTGCATTCATCAACTTCTAAAAGACTATGAGTAAAAGCTTTACATATTTCCCTATGGGCGTGTGTTCTCGCCAAATTGAGGTCACAGTAAGTGACGAAGGAGTGATTGAAGAGGTGCTCTTTTGGGGTGGTTGCCACGGCAATACGCAGGGTGTTGCAGCACTCGCCAAAGGGCGTAAAGTGGAGGAGGTTGTAGCCCTTCTCAAAGGGATTGATTGCAGGGGCAAGGGTACATCCTGCCCTGACCAACTCGCAAGGGCTCTCGAAGAGATTTAGACAATCCTCAACCGTCTGCCGACTACTGATGAGAGGGGAGGCAAATAGGAGCAATAGGAGTAATGGACCGAGCTGTCTTGTTACTCCTTTTTTTGTTGCTTCTTATGTCTGTTAGCTCCTCAAAAAAGTTGGTTGTCGGTCGTTGGTTGTCGGTCGAAGATAATAATTTTAATTATTATGCTCATTTTCTCGATTTTATTTTCTAAATTTGCCCAATTATTATCCGCAAATTAACTAAAAACAAAATATAGCTATGTTCAAAAAAATCGTAATGTCGCTTTTGGTTGCCTTTGCACTTATCTCGTGCGGTAGCCATACAGACCTCGCCTACTTCCAAGAAATCGTGGAGAGTGGCGCACTCGAAAGCGTTTCGGGACAGGTTAATACCATTCAGGCTGGCGATGTGCTGACCATCTCGGTCTCCTCCTCCAACCCCGAACTTGCAGTCCCCTACAACCTCTTTGCTGCACGCTCGCAGGTGGGTAATGTCTCCAACTCTTCGAGCAGGGTTGTGGCAAATGTTAATGCAGAGGGTTACACCGTAGATGCAGAGGGTAATATTCAATTCCCCGTGTTGGGCGAGATTCGTGTTGCAGGTCTTACCCGTGCAGAGATTGCT